>JARFRT010000570.1 GCA_029287105.1 Akkermansiaceae bacterium
TCAGTGTCAGTGTCAGTGTCAGTGTCAGCATCCTCAGTGTCAGCATCCTCAGCGGCGGAATCCTCAGCGGCGGCCTCATGGCTAACATCCTCTTCGTTGGCCATCGGGGCTTCCTCCTCCGCGGGTGCTACCTGCTCGTGCTCCCGTTTGCTTGCACGCGGATCAGCGGTCACGACGGCAGCGATATTTTTCCATTCCTCCACGATTTCCTTCGTGGGGTTTTCCGGTATAATTACCAGCCTGTTGTTTGCCTTGACGAGTTCGTCGAGCAATTCCTGGGTATCGGCACCGGGCAAATCCTCGATATCCAGATAGCCGATGGCTTCGAGCAGTTCCACCGCATCCCTGGGGATTTCAAATATGTCCTGAATTTTAGGCATGGGTTTCGTCAATACGGGCGCAATAATACGACCAGAATACGCGAGTTAGGCTAACCTGCTTTCGCTGGCTGACAAGCAACTTATCCTAGTGATGCGCGCATCTCCTGGAGTTGGCCAAGTTTCTGAGTCCACTCGTCTCTGCGGGCCTTTTCACGATCGACGAGATCAGCCGGTGCGCGGTCGACAAAGGCGGAATTCCCTAATTTGGCATCGCACTTCGTGACCTCGGTGGTCACTTTGGCGATTTCCTTGTCGATGCGTGATTTCTCGGCCTCGACGTCGATCAATCCTTCCAGCGGCAGGTAGACCTCGCCGACGTCGGTGACGGCGGCGGGGGTGCCTTGGGGCGCATCGTAGGCATCACGGATCTCCATCTCGCCGCCGGCGAGCAGGCCGAGCACGTCGATTTCGGCCGCAAGCCATGGTTCGGCCTTGATGATGACAAACTTCACATCCTTGCGGGCCGCGACGTTGTACTCCGCCTTGAGGTTGCGCATGCGTCCGGCGGCTTCGTAAACCTGGTCGGCCTGCACGGTCATTCCCATCGCATCCGCCAGCGCCCCGGTCGTGGTCAATCCTTCGGACGGATAAATTTTCTCCATCAGGAACTTGCCTTTTTCAACGTAGCCCATGCGAGCCGACAGCTCCTCGGTGATATGCGGCATGTAGGGGTGCAGCAGTTGGAGATAGCGGCTCATCACGGCATCGAACACGGCGAGTGTCGTCGCGCGGGCTTCGACTGTCGCGGCGTCGCGCAGGTCCCCTTTGACGGCCTCGAGGAACTTGTCACAGAACTCGCTCCAGAGAAAATCGTAGAGCTGCTGGCCGACGTCGTTGAAGCGGTAATCGGCGTAGGATTTCTCCAGGTTGACGGCCAGTCTGTCCAGCTTGATGGCGATATCGATGTGGTAGGGACGAAGTCCACTGGTCACTGGCAACTGGCCACTGACCACTGCGGCTTCGCCGCTCATCTGGCGGAAGCGGCAGGCGTTGTAGAGTTTGTTAGCAAAGTTCCGTCCCTCGGCGACGAGTTGCTCGTCAAACCTAACGTCCGTGCCGATAGGCGCGGTGCGCAGCAGTCCGAAGCGAAGGCCATCGGCACCGTATTTGTCCATGAGGTCGACGGGGTCGGGTGAGTTGCCGAGCGACTTGCTCATTTTGCGCCCCTGGCTGTCGCGGATCAGTGAGGTGAAAAAGACATTTTTAAAGGGCAGCTCGTTCTCGAATCGGTAGCCGGCCATGATCATGCGGGCGACCCAGAAAAAGAGGATATCCGGTCCGGTGACCAGGTCCGTGGTCGGGTAGAACTTTTTGCGTTCGCCCTCGTTCATGGTGGCGAATGGCCACAGCCATGAGCTGAACCAGGTGTCCATCACATCTTCATCGCGCACCCAGTTTTCGGGATCGGCCGGTGGCTCGGTGCTGACGTAGATATCGCCGGCTTCGAGGTCGCTGACGTCGAGTGATTCGGCGCCTTGCAGGGTGTCGACTTTTTCCTTTCGGTACCAGACCGGGATCTGGTGCCCCCACCAGAGTTGGCGGCTGATGCACCAGTCCTGGATGTTTTCGAGCCAGTGGGCATAGGTCTTTGCCCAGCGGGCCGGGCGGAAGGTGATCTCACCCTCGGCCACGGCATCGGCGGCCTGTTTGACACAGGGGTATTTCAGGAACCACTGCATGGAAATACGAGGTTCGATCGGCACGTCGGCGCGTTCGGAGTAGCCGACGTTATTTTCATATTCCTCAATGCGGATGAGCAGGCCCATCTCCTCAAGCATGGCAGCGGCCTTCCGGCGCGCCTGGAACCGGTCCAGCCCGTCAAGCTCGGGGCACTCGGGGCAATTGACGGTGCCATCGGGGTGGAACACGTCGATGATGTCGAGACCATGGCGCTGGCCGATCTCGAAGTCGGCCTTGTCGTGGGCCGGGGTAATTTTCAGGGCCCCGGTACCGAACTCGACATCGACATGGTCGTCGGCAATGACTTCGATTTCCGCCTCGGGGAAGGGTCGGCGCACTTTCCGGCCGATGAATCGGGTGAAGCGATCATCCTTCGGGTTCACCGCGACGGCGCTGTCGCCCATCAGGGTTTCCGGGCGGGTGGTGGAAATTTCCAGGAACTCGCCGGGGGCGTCCACCAGTTCATATTTCATGAAGTAGAGTTTGGAGTTCTGTGGTTTCATGATGACCTCCTCATCGGAGAGTGCGGTCAGCGAGACCGGGCACCAGTTCACCATACGCTTGCCGCGGTAGATGAGGCCTTCGTTAAAGAGATCGGTGAACACCTTCGCCACCCACCGGGAATAATCCTCGTCCATCGTGAACCGCTCGCGGTCCCAGTCGCACGAACAGCCGAGCCGTTTCAACTGCTGGATGATGATGCCGCCGTGTTTTTCCTTCCAGTCCCAGACGCGTTCGAGGAATGCCTCGCGGCCGAGGTCGCGGCGGGTCTTGCCCTCCTCGTCGCGGAGCTGCCGCTCGACCTTGGTCTGGGTGGCAATACCGGCGTGATCGGTGCCCGGGAGCCATAGCACCTCCTTGCCCTGCTGACGGGCCCGGCGGGCGAGGATATCCTGGATTGTGTTATTGAGGACGTGTCCAAGGTGGAGAATCCCGGTGACATTCGGCGGTGGGATCACGATGGAGTATCCCTCCTTTGCGGAAGATTCATCGGCATGAAAGCAATCGTTTTCCAGCCATGCGGAGTACCATTGTTTCTCGACGGCTTGGGGTTCGTAGGCTTTGGGAAGCTCGGACATGGCGCGGGTTCTGCCAAAGTCACCCGTATTTGTAAAGGGCACTTCGTTTAAACCCCGAGTTTTTAAACTCCCAATACCCCGTAAAAATGACTGTTCATGGCAGCAATACTGGCTAAGAAACCCGTATGCCGACGACTATTCTCGCCATTGAGTCCAGCTGTGATGAAACGGCTGTTGCGATTCTGCGCCATGACCGCGGCCGGGTTGACGTGCTCGCCTCGGAGATTTCCTCCCAGATCGACATCCACCGTGAGTTCGGCGGGGTGGTGCCGGAGCTTGCCAGCCGGAACCACTCGTTGCATCTCCGCCCCCTGATCGAGATTGCGCTTGAGGACGCAGGCGTGAGTATCAGTGAGATTGATGCCTTTGGCGCCACCGCCGGCCCCGGACTGGCATCGTCGCTGCTGGTGGGCAATACCACAGCCAAATCGCTCGCCATCGCCACCGGCAAGCCATTTATCTCGGTCAACCACATGGAGGGCCACCTGCTCTCGCCCTTTCTCGGCCAGGAGGAACTCACCTCGAACCTCGCGCTTATTGTCTCGGGTGGGCACACCATGCTGATCCACATGAAGGACTTCGGCGATTACACTCTGCTTGGCAGTACCCGGGACGACGCGGCGGGTGAGGCCTACGACAAGGTGGGGAAGATGCTGGGCCTGCCCTACCCCGGCGGGCCGGAAATCGAGAAACAAGCGCGCAACGGGTCAGCCACCGCCTTTAAATTTCCCCGCTCGATGATGAAGGACGGCCTGCATTTCTCCTTCTCCGGACTCAAGACCGCCGTGCTCTACCAGCTTGGAAAACTCGACCCCGAACACGGTGCCGCCCCCGCCGATGCCATCCCCGACCTCTGTGCCTCCTTCCAGCAGGCCGTGATCGATGTCCTCGTGCACAAGGCCCTGCTTGCCGCCGAGCAGTGTGGCGAGCGTCTGATCACGCTCTCCGGCGGAGTTTCCTGCAATCTGGCCCTGCGTGCGGCCATGCAGAAGGCCTGCGATGAAAGCGGGCGGAAGCTTCTCATCGCCGCCCCTGCGCTGTCGACCGACAATGCCGCCATGATCGCCTTTGTCGCCCTGCACAGCCACCTCCGGGGTCACTGCTCCAGTTTCCACGAAGATATCGATCCCAATCTGCAGCTTGTCGCTGCCGGCTAGGGAATCGAACCGCACCCTTGCACATGGGTTGAAAAAAGGATAAACATCCCGCCCACACCTGACGAACCGATCCCTTCCCGACTATGGAAACCAACGAAACCAACGAAAGCAAACCGCAGGCCTACACGCCTCTCGAGTCCGCAGGCAGCCACCCTGCCCGACCCTCCGGAAAATCAGGCAACAGCCAGCTCACCACGGCCCTGATCGTCATCATCGTTGTCCTTCTCTTTGTCATGCTGATGCTGTCGATGAATGGCCGGTTGTTCCCGTCGAAGCAAAACGACAGCACTGGGTTGGCGGCACTGGAGGCAAAAAACACCCGGCTCCGTGCTGATGCGAATGCGGAGCGCGCCCGCCAAGGTTTGCCCCCCCTTCCCGAGGACTCCAGCAGCGCCCGCATGATGGCCGAGCGTATTCAGCGTGACTCGACGTCCCTCGCAGCCCTCGTCAGCCAGTGGCAAACCGAACTGGAAACCAAGGACGCGGCGCTACGCGACCTCAACGGCCAGATCGCCTCCCGCGATGAAAATGCCCAGCGACTCTACACCCAGGTCGCCGCGCTCCAGAGCAAGCTCGATCAAACAGACAATGCCGCCGGCCAACTATTGAGCATGAGCAATAACCTGAAAGTGGCCAATAACCAGATTGAAAATTATCGCAAGCAACTGGCCGAATTCCAGGGACGCCCGAGCAATGCCGAAGTCGGCCAGCTTCGCCAGCAACTCAACCAAAGCGTTGAGACGCGCAACAAGCTACAGCTCCAAATTGACACCCTGCTCGAGCAGGCAAAAAACAAAATCGACAAAAGCCAACTTGATGAAGCCTTGGCAGAGCTCGCCCAAATCCGCCCTGAGCTCAACAAGCAGCGCTACGAGATCCAGCGCCTGCGTGCCTTGCTTGACCGCACCCGCCTCTTCATTGAATCTGAAAAAGACCTGCCTGCCGACGCCGCCCGTCTGCTCGCGAAGCTACGCACGCTCGACGCCGCCCGCGGCCCCGCGCTCGCTGCCGCCTACCAGGGTATTGAGCAAACACTCGGTGCCCGCGTCATCCACCGCCAGGCATTCCCCACCGGCTCATCCCAAATCGCCTTCGACCGCGAAACCATGATCAAAAATGCCGTGGGCGGGGGGGCCGCGCCTGACTCCTTTTTCCTCGTCGTCGGTTATGCCTCAAAAACCGGAGACGCCGCCGGCAACCGCACACTCTCCGCCGCACGCGCCACCACCGCAGCGTCGGTGGTTGACCTCCTCAAGACCGGGCAACAGCAAGTTCGCGCTGTCTATCTGGGCCAGACGGATCGGTTCTCCGCAGACAACCCTGCTGA
>JARFRT010000021.1 GCA_029287105.1 Akkermansiaceae bacterium
GGGGAAATCATTGAAGAAATCCGCACGGTGATGAGCCCGGTCAATTTGCCGGGCACCTTCTCTGCCATCAGCAGCCCTCTTGCCGACCGCATTGGCCACATGCTCAGTGGAGTCTCAGCCAAGATCGCGATCAAAATCAAAGGCGACGACCTGAACGAGCTACGTCGCATTGGCACAAAAATTCAAACCCTCGCCCGTGAAATACCCGGACTGGAACAGGCACGTGTCGAGCAGCAGGCCCCGATCGCCCAGCTAAGGATTGAAGTCGATCGCGAACGGGCACGGGCATACGGCATCACTCCGGGTGATCTCAACACCCGACTCGCCACACTCCTCGGAGGCGAAGCCGTCACCGAGATCTACCAGAACCAGCGCATCTACGATGTTGTCGTGCGGCTCCCCCTTGAATGGCGCGAGTCGCCAGAGCGTCTTGCCAATATGTATATCGACACCTCGAGCGGACAGCGCGTGCCCTTGAAAAACCTTGCCGATATCCGTCAGGCGAAAGGACCTAACACAATTATGCGCGAAAACACCCAGCGCCGGTTCGTGGTCAGCATCAATCCGACCACGAGCAATCTGGTGTCACACGTGGAAGAGTTACAAAGACAGATCGACACAAAAATAGATATCCCCAAAGGCTACACCATTGATATCGAAGGGGAATACCTGGCCCAACAAGATGCCTCCAAACGGATTGCCCTGATGTCGGCTATCGTACTGCTCATCGTGGCTTTCCTGCTCTATAGCTACTTCGGAACGCCCGTGTTCACGCTCCAGGTTCTGGCGGACATCCCGATCGCGCTGGTCGGCGGCATCATTCTAACCTACCTGACCTTGCAGAACATCAGTATCGCAACACTGGTCGGATTTATCGCCGTGGCTGGAATCGCAGCACGAAACAGCATCATGATGATCTCCCACTACCTCCATCTCATGCGCCATGAGGGCGAGGGCTTTACCCGGGAAATGATCGAACGCGGTACTCTCGAACGACTCGTCCCCGTGCTCATGACCGCGCTCTGCGCGGGAATCGCCCTGCTACCACTCGTCGCCAACCTCGGGTTCATTCCCGGCCTCCCCGACTCGAATCCTGCCGAAGCCCCCGGCAAGGAAATCCTCAATCCCGTGGCCATCGTCATCGTCGGAGGCCTGGTGACATCGACCTGCCTCGGCTTGGGGGTGACCCCTGCGGTATTCTGGCTATTCGGCCGGAAGGCTGCCATGAAAGCCGTCGAGAAACGCGCTCCAGCCTCGCAATAAACCTGAAGATTTAAGCTTTAAATACCAAACCCCCGTCACCAGACTGATCGAAACCAAACCAAAAAAATCAATACCATGAAACTAACAACTACATTAGCCGCCACATTCACCGCCCTCACTTTCGTCATCGTCGGGTGTGATGACAAAAAAGCCGCCGTCCCGCACGACCATGATGGCGACGGCAAACCTGATCACGGTCCCGAAGCCCATGGAAAACCCGTCCCCCACGACCACGATGGCGATGGCAAGCCCGATCATGCTGACGGCGCTCATGACAAAGCAGACCCCCACGCCGGACACGACCACGCCCAGGGTGAACACAAGGGGCCCGATCACGGCAACGATGCACATGCCGGCCACAGCCACGCCGAAAAAGTCGCCGGCCCGAACGGCGGGAAAATCATCACCAATGTGGAGCCACATGCCGAATTTTTTGTCACCGCCGAGCGCAAGGTGCGCATCACCTTCCTCGATGACGACAACAAAGCCATCGCCGTCGCCAACCAATCCGCCAGCATCGTCTGCGGAGATCGCAGCAACCCGACCACCCTGACCCTGGCCAAGGAAGCCTATGGCATGTCCCTGGTCTCCGACATCACCCTGCCCGCCGGCAACAACTTCCCCACCATCGTCAGCATCAAAACCAGCCCCGAAGCCCAACCCGTGCGCAGCAAATTCGCCCTCAACCTCACCGATTGCCCAAGCTGCAAGTACAAGGAATACGCCTGCATCTGCGACCACGGACACTAAATCCCATCCCCTTCCACTGAGGGGACCGCTTCATCCGGAACCATACTCGCCGGGTCGCTTACCCGGCGACTACTCCACCCCGACCAACTCGATTTCAAAAATCAGGGTTTCATTCGGCCCGATCTTTGGCGGCGCCCCTCTCGCGCCATAGGCGAGTTCCGCGGGGATAATGAATCGATACTGGGCACCGACCTGCATCAATTGCACTCCCTCGGTCCACCCCTTGATCACCTGGTCCAGTCTAAAACTGATTGGCTTGTCCGCAATGGAACGATCAAATTCCTCACCACCCTGGAGGTAACCACGGTAGATCACCTGCACTTTGTCCGTAGGTCCCGGTCTGGCACCGTGTCCCGGTGTGATCACCTGATAAATCAACCCGCTCTCTGTGCGGTGTTTTTCAGGTGCCCCGGGGGCACGATTCAACCTTCTTGAGGCCCGCGCGCCGGAAGCCCCCACCCTCCCCTGCTCGTCGCCAACCCCGCCGCTTGCGCCAGCACTGCCGCGGGAGCGCGTCTCCCCCCCGGCCTCCAACGTTTTGTTCAATTGCAAATAGGCAAAAAACACGGAGACCAAGAGGAAGGCAACCACCAAGCAGGATTTAACGGACATAACAGCTCGAATTCTCACAGGGAAATCGCTCGACGCAACTCATAATCACCAGGTTGTCACCTCCCACTCCTCCGTCAGCTCGGAAGGAATGGCATCGAGGAAACGCGACGGCCGAGTCATGTATTCACCCGTGTAACTCTTCGGATTGGTCATCGGATAGGTCAAATAAAGCTGGTCCTTGGCCCGGGTGACCGCCACGTAAAAAAGTCGGCGCTCCTCCTCCAACATACTCAAATCCCCCGATTCAAGCACCCGACCATTCGGGAACATGCCATCGGCAAGCCAAACAACAAACACGACTTTCCACTCCAGACCCTTCGCCTGGTGGATCGATGAAAGCATGATGCTGTCTTCATTCTTCTCCTCCTTACCCGCACGCTTCCCGGCGGGTTCCCCATCCACCGATGACATCAGCGAGAGCTGGGCGAGAAACTCCAGGACGTCCTCGTAGTTCTCGCCATACTGCATCAGTTGTTCAATGTCCTGCTTGCGATGCTCGTAGTTGTCAAAGCTGCCGCGCATGTAGTCCTCGTAAACCCCTTCGAGGAGGCTGAAAATCATGTTCGACGGCCGCTCCAGCTGGCCGCCCGGGGCGAGTTCGTCGAGGGTGTGACAAAGCTGCTCCCAGGTATCCTTCGCCTTCGCCGGCACCCGGAACGTCAACAAAGTTTCAGAAAACGATTCCGGCACATCCACACTGCGACCCGCAGCAGAATGAACCCATGCCTGCCACAAATGATCCGCCGTCTTGGATCCCACGCCCGGCAACAACAACACCATCCGCTTAAAACTCACCTCGTCACGCCCGTTCACCACAAAGCGAATCATTGCCGAAAGATCCTTGATGTGCGCTTGCTCGAAAAACCTCAGACCACTCGTGATCTGAAACGACAGGTCGCGCCGGGTCAGCTCCATCTGAATCTCCATACTCTGGTAATGCGCCCGGTAAAGCACCGCTATCTCGTTCGGCTCGACCCCCTCGCCCATCAGCTCGTCAATTCGTTCGGCGAGAAACTCCGCCTGGGTCGAGGGATCATCAAGCGCCACCAGTGCCGGCGTCATCACCCCACCCTCACGCGCAGGACGCAGCTCTTTTTTATACTGACTCCGGTTGGGCCGTATCGCCGCATTGGAGAGCTCCAGCACCTCCGGCACCGAACGGTAATTCATCTCGATCTTGAACACCTGGGCGTCAGGATACTTCTCCTGAAAACTGAGAATGTTGTCCATATCAGCACCACGCCATGAGTAGATCGACTGGGCATCGTCACCCACCACCA
>JARFRT010000031.1 GCA_029287105.1 Akkermansiaceae bacterium
AGATGTGTATCAGACACACGATCACCATCACGTGTTGGCCAACGCCCAAAGTCATACCGACTGTCCCTATCATCCCGTTTATCACCATCACTTGTTGGCCTTGTTTTATATTGATTCGTGATTTGTGTATCAGACAGATGATCACCATCACGTGTTGGCCAACGGCCAAATTCATACCGGCTGTCCCGCTCTACCCGTTGATCACCATCGCGTGTTGGCCAAGGGCCAAATTCATACCGGCTGTCCCGCTCTGCCCGTTGATCACCATCACGTGTTGGCCAAGGGCCAAATTCATACCAGCCTAGGGATGGAGCATGCTCCCTCCCTAGGTTGATTTGCGCAATGTGTCGTTCTCTGAAGGAGAACCTCATGCGGAGTTAACGTTAATCCCACAGATACTTTTCATCGAAGCTCACACCGATCTTTTTGAGGAGATCAAGGTATTCCTCCTGAAACGTTCTCACCCTGTGATGCTCTTCTTGGTTATTGATGTACTCGATGAGGTTGGGAAGTTGCGAATACCCCATGGAAAACGCTCCATAGCCACGTTGCCAGGCGAACGATTTGTACTGTTCACCTTGCCGGTGAAGCCATTTGGTCGAGTTTCGTTTCAGATGCCCGAGAAAATCGCTTTGGTTGTCGGCTCTGGGTTGGCGCACAGCGAGGTGGACGTGGTCAGCCACACCTCCGACCCGGTAACACTCCCAATTTCTATTGCGTGCACAGGTGGCAAGATAGGCGTGCATCGGTTCTTTGATCTGATCATCCAGGTAAGGTGCTCTGTCCTTGGTCGAGAAAATGAGATGTAGAATGGTTTGAGAAATCGACTGAGGCATAGCTCATACTAACAAAACAAATCTAACAAAAAAGAATATTATTGGGACCAATTTCTCAGCTGATGTTCTCCTTCAGAGAACGGCGTGTTGGGCACGTGAACCTAGGGAAGGAGCGAGCTCCAGTCCCTAGGCTGGTATGAGATTCGCCGTTGGCGAAATGCCCCCCGCCGCAAGTGGCGGGGCGGCAAACCCGATGCCTCGCAATAACCGACCTAAGCTTCAGCACACCAAAAAGCCCCCGGTGGATTTCTCCGCCGGGGGCTTGTGATTGGTTTTGGGTAGCGAAGGCATTGCTGCCTTCGTGGGTGGCTTAGCTGACCTCGCCGCGGGCCATGCCTTTCTCTTCGAGAGCGGCCTGGGCAGCTGCGAGTTTCGCAACCGGGATGCGGAAGGGCGAGCAGGACACGTAGTTCAGGCCTGCGCGGTGGCAGAACTTCACCGACTCGGGATCGCCACCGTGTTCGCCACAGATACCGATCTTGAGTTTGGCCTTGGTCTGGCGACCCCCCTTGACGCCGAGCTCGACGAGCTGGCCGACGCCAGTTTGGTCGAGACTGGAGAACGGGTTGTTGTTCACCACTTCGGCTTCCTGGTAAGCAGGAAGGAACGAGCTGGAGTCGTCACGGCTCAGGCCGAGACAGGTCTGGGTCAGGTCGTTGGTTCCGAAGGAGAAGAAGGCAGCGTGCTCGGCGACTTCGGCCGCGGTCAGGCAGGCACGTGGGATTTCCATCATGGTGCCGACGGTGTACTTCAGCTCGGACTTCTTCAGACCGTGCTTCTTACGCACCTCAGCGGCAGCTTCGTCGATAACGGCCTTCTGCAGCTCAAGCTCTTTCGCGTAGGACACGAGGGGAACCATGATCTCCGGAACAACCTTGATTTTTTTCTTCTGCACTTCCACAGCGGCTTCGAGGATCGCGGTCGCCTGCATCTTGGTGATCTCAGGGTAAACGATTCCGAGACGGCAACCACGGTGACCCAACATCGGGTTCTCCTCGTGCAGGGCGTTGATCCGGCCCTTGATGAAGGCAGGCTTCACCTTGAGCTTCTTGGCCAGTTCGCCGATCTGCTTGTTGTCCATCGTGCCGATGAATTCGTGCAACGGTGGATCGAGCAGACGGATGGTGGCGGGACGACCTTCGAGCGCGGTGAAGATGCCAACGAAGTCTTTCTTCTGGTATGGAAGAAGCTTTTTCAGCGCCTTGGCTTTGCCGGCGTCGTTGTCGGCGAGGATCATCTCCCGGACGGCGTCGATGCGGTTGCCTTCGAAGAACATGTGCTCGGTGCGGGTCAGGCCGATGCCCTGGGCACCGAACTTGATTGCGGTCTCGACCTGGTCCGGTGTGTCGGAGTTGGTGCGGACATCGAGCTTGCGGAGCTTGTCGGCCCAGCTCATGAGTTCGACGAACTTCTTGTAGGTGTCACTGCGCTTGGCAGCAGCCTTGTTTTCGATCAGGCCCTGGATCACCTGCGACGGTGAGGAAGTGATCTCACCGGCGTAGACGTTCCCGACAAATCCGTTCAGCGAAAGGAAATCACCTTCTTTCAAAGTGACACCATTTCCGCTCAGGGTTTTCTTCGAGTAATCGATCTCCATACCGTGGGCACCACAGACGCAGACCTTACCCATCTGGCGGGCAACGAGGGCGGCGTGTGACGAGGCACCACCACGGGTGGTGAGGATGCCTTCGGCGGCAATCATGCCGCGCAGATCTTCCGGGGAAGTCTCCTGGCGGGTGAGGATGACCTTCTGGCCCTTCGCAGCGGCAGCCACAGCGGCTTCCGCCGTGAAGTAGATCTGGCCGCTGGCAGCACCAGGACCGGCGGGCAGGCCGCTACCGACCTTCTTCGCGAGTTTCTCAGTGGCTGAGTCGAAAATGGGAGCCAGCAGGTGACTCAAGTCCTCGGCAGGGATACGAAGCACGGCCTCGTTCCTGGTGATGAGCTTCTCCTTGACCATGTCGAGGGCGATGTTGACAGCGGCGAAACCGGTGCGCTTGCCATTACGGGTCTGGAGCATCCACAGCTTTCCTTCCTCGATGGTGAACTCAACGTCCTGCACGTCACGGAAGTGCTTCTCGAGGATGGTTCGGATTTTGAGCAGCTCCTTGTTGGACTTGGGAAGGTCCTTGGCAAGCTTGGCGATGGGCTTGGGGGTGCGGACACCGGCAACCACGTCCTCGCCCTGGGCGTCGATGAGGTATTCACCGTAGAACACATTGGCTCCTGTGGCGGGGTCACGAGTGAACGCGACACCCGTTCCCGATCCTTTTCCGGTGTTACCGAAAACCATGGCCTGGACGTTGACAGCGGTGCCCCAAGCGGCGGGGATACCATACTTCTGGCGATAGACCTTGGCGCGGTCGTTGTTCCAGGAGTTGAACACGGCGTTAACGGAACCGGTAAGCTGGGCGTAGGGATCTTCCGGGAAGTTCTTGCCGGAGCGCTTTTTGATGAGCGCTTTGAACTCAGCGACAACCCACTGGAGGCCCTTGACCGAGAGGCCCGAGTCATCCTTCACCTTGGCCTTGGCCTTGGCTTTGTCGAGAATCACCTCGTACGGGTCGTGGTGCTCACCTGCGTGTGCCTCCACACCCATGACAACGCTGCCATACATCTGGAGGAAACGGCGGTAGGAGTCCCAGGCAAACTTGGCATTGCCCGTCTTTTTAGCGAGTGCTTCGACAACCTGGTCGTTGATACCGAGGTTAAGGATGGTGTCCATCATGCCGGGCATGGATTCGCGCGCGCCGGAGCGAACGGAAAGCAGCAGCGGGTTATCAAGATCACCGAACTTCTTGCCCATGACTTTTTCAATCTTGGCAATGTTGGCGCGGATCTCAGCGTCGAGAGTTTTCGGGTATTTTTTGCCGTTGTCGTAGTAGTGGGTGCAGACTTCGGTCGTGATTGTAAGACCGGCAGGGACGGGAAGTCCGATGCGGGCCATTTCGGCAAGGTTGGCTCCCTTCCCTCCCAGGAGGTTTTTCTGGGAACCATCACCGTCGGCTGTTGAGCCGCCGAAGAAGTAGACGTGTTGTTGGGTCTTAGGGGCGGGTGCCTTGCGGACTGCCTTTTTGGGGGCAGACTTACGGGCAGCTTTCTTTGCGGTTTTGCGTTTAGCAGTAGCCATCGTGATGCGGGTAGTGTTGTTTTGGTAGTTTTTGTTAGTTCGGGAAATGAGGCAAAACACCGCATCCCCCCGGAAAGAGAAGGCGCAACATAGCAAGGAACTGCACAGGGTCAAGCCACCGTTGTGCCCTTTTTCAGGGGCCGCACCCACTTGTCGCGTTCAGGATCAAGCAACACCAACCCCGGTCCACCTCCTGTGAATGACATCTTCGCGCCACACCCCCGCTTGCAGGCAACTTCCACCCGTGCGGCATGTCGATGGCGCCGACCGCACGACCGCACCCCGAGCAAGGCCAGGAGATGCCGGTAAATAGTGCCCACTAGTCACCTGCAGCTGTGTGTTTTTTTAAAAAATAAGCTCTTGATTTCATTCGGGTTTCTTGATATTAATCTTTACATCAGCAACAAGCCGCTCTTATGAAAGCAAAACTTTTCACCCTTTTGACCACGATGGCTGCCACCGTTGGCATCCAGGCATTCACCATTGATTTCAATGGTTTGGTTGTCCCGCTCCTGACCACGGTCGATTCGACCACGCCGCTGGTGATTAACGTGGCCGGCTATGGCGATGTAAGATTCGAGGTGGGTCCGGCCAGCCCTGACGTTCTGGTAGTGGATACCAACCACAGCAACGACGGGGGCACCACCTTTCAAAACTCCCTCGAACTCGACCCTGCTGAGACTGTGCTTGTCACCTTTCTCGGCCCCCAGGCGATCAATGTCGACTTCGACATCATCGGCATCAATGCGGGCGAAAGTGCCACCCCGGTTCCCTTCGGATCCTCGGAGTATCAGCTCGATGCCATCGGCGGTGATGGAGTGGGTATTGCGGCGATCAGTTGGAACGTCGTTCCCGAGCCCAGCAGTGGTCTGCTTGTTGTAGTCGGCGTCAGCTCACTCATGTTGCGCCGCCGCCGATAAAACCACGGCTCTGGTAATTTTCCCTTGTCGGCGTCCTTCACGGGACGCCGGCTTTTTTGTGGCACCCGACCTGCATGAAAAAACCACACGGCGAAGCGTTGCCGTGTGGTTTGTTGCTCATGCAAATTGTCATGGGGAGGGGATTATTTTTTCCCGAATTTTTTAAAGGTGGCTTCGGCATCCTTCATCTTTTCTCCAAATCCCTGTATCGCTTTGGAGATAATCACCATGACCTCTTGATTGGAACTGATTGATTGCATGGCCGTCATCATTTTCTCCTGTTTTCCCTCCATTGCATCATCCATTTTTTTATCGATCTGCTTCTTGACCTCGTCAGATGGTTCATCGAGGGCATCGAGCCGTTCGACGATCGCAGCGAAATCGTCTCCGATGGTGCCGATGGTTTCTGCGGCATTCTCTGCGCTCTCTTTATCTTTGGCGGTCGCAATGGCCTCGGCGAGTTCATCCATCTTGACCAGGAGTTCATCGGTCAAGGAATCCGGCGTGTCGGGCGCGGACGACTTGGAGCTCTTTTTATCCCCACAGGAGGTGATGAACAGGGCAAGGGCTGTGGCAGCCACGACGGATAGTTTCGATACGGTTGTTTTCATGGTCGTCTATTAGGTTGTTGTTTAGGTTATCATTCAGGTTATTACTTATGCGTATTCACCACCGTGGCAACGGCGCATGACGAGCATACTAGGTGAAAAAAACGTGATAAAAAGGCAAGAATTGACTATTCCAAAGATCTACCAGCTTCGCAGCGCGATCATTGGCAGCACCGTCAACATCACGACGATGGCCAGAAGGATCCCCATTTTAACATAATCGATGAACCGGTAACCACCCGGTCCCATCACCAACACATTGGCAGGATGCGAAATCGGGCTGGTGAAACTTGCGGATGCCGCCATCGCCACGGCCATGATGATCATGTGGGGGGGGATGCCAAACCGTGACGCCGCATCGATGGCAATCGGTGCCATGATCAGCACCAAGGCGGTTGTCGGAACAATGGTTGTCGCCAATGCCGTGATGATGTAAAGCCCGATGACCACGCCCCAGGCGCCGAAGGGTCGGGCGACCGTTTCCACACCTTGTGCGATCCATTGCGCCGCCCCGGTCTCCTGCATCGCGGTTCCCAGCGGGATCATGCAGGCAATCAGAAAGACCG
This sequence comes from Akkermansiaceae bacterium, assembly GCA_029287105.1. GTDB lineage: Bacteria > Verrucomicrobiota > Verrucomicrobiia > Verrucomicrobiales > Akkermansiaceae > Oceaniferula. Next base: position 6,061 of record JARFRT010000031.1, read on the forward strand.
CTTGCCATTCAATGGATCGGTAAGCCTCGTCCATACTCAAACAGCGCGATGCCACCATCACCACCACCCCGGAAATCGCTGCCACGGCGATCGGCAAGACGCCAAAGAGTACAAGCACCACCACCGCCAGCATCACCGTGGATGCGACGATGGCTTTGGGCTTCGACTTGCCCGCCGTCACATCATCCGCCGTCCGCGTGAGTATCAGGAAGTCGGGATCGGATGTTAGTTCCTCGATTCTTTCCCTCGGTCCGGAAAGCAACAGCGCATCACCGAACTCCAGCTCCACCTCCCGCAAATGCTCGGTCAGAGCATTTCCCCTGCGCCAGACGGCCAGAATCTGCAGTCCGTAACGTCTTCGGAAATTCAGCGCTTTCACCGATTTCCCCACCAGGCTGCTCCCCGGTGACAACGTGACCTCGGTATGCCCCACCTCATTGCGCTCCAGCGGGTCCGGCCCATCCTGTTCACTCACCTCGAGGCTTTGGAGCCCGCTGAGCAACTTCGCCGTGTCCCGGCTACCATGAACCAGAAGCTTGTCTCCCGGTTGGAAGCGATCATCGCCTGTTGGAAAATAACTCGATCCTGATTCATGGGCTATTCCGACAATGCGCAGTTGCAGCGTTTCGCTCAGGCCACTCTCTGACAAACTGAGGCCGGTCAGGTGGGAATCGTCTGGAATAATGAGTTCGAACAAGGTTTCTGTCTGCGGGTAAACCTCATCAATCCGGCTCTCGTCCAATAATTCCATCTTGGCGAAACTCGTGCTTCCTTCAAACGTTTTGACATTCTCTCGTCGTGTCTCTACCAACAGTCGGTCCCCTGCCTGGAGTTCGACATCGGACAGGCGTCCGCGCATCACCTCGTCACCTCGCTGCACAGCCAGAATGTGGCTGGAAAACCGGGAGGAAAAGTCCGTTTCCCTGACCCTTATTCCCGCCAGGTCAGAATCCTGATTCAGGTCTGCGTAGAGAAATACGACATTCTGCGATGCCAGCAGCTCGGTGATCTCGCGTCCCCGCGCCATCTCAAACGCCTGCCACTTGAGGAAATCCCGAAACTCCTCGATGCTTCCCTGGAGAAAAAGGACATCGCCGTCATCAAGGACAAAGCTGCCATCAATATCCGAGTATGTCTTTTTGCCGCGCCGCACCGCGTAAACATTCAGGCCAAGCACGGCCCCCAGCCTCGTATCTTCGAGTGTGCCGCCGACCAGCGGCGAGTCCGACCTGATTCGCAGCTGGAACCTTCGGTTTTCAATCTTGTAATCGAACTCAAACATCGGCCCCGCAGCATCCACCCCATCGCGAAATGTGCGGGGCATCTCCTTCGGCAGTAAATGCCTACCGATGAAGGCCACAAAAAGGGAGCCCACAATCAGGGCAGGCACCCCGATGGGAGCAAAAGAAAACAGGGTGAATGGCTCATACCCAGCCTGCTCCAGTGCGGTCGCCGCCACCAGGTTCGGCGGCGTGCCAATCATCGTCGTCAAACCTCCTAACAAGGAAGCATAAGCCATCGGCATCAGCAGGCGCGACGGCGAATTGCCCGTCCGCCGTGCAATATCCATCACCACTGGCAACATCAGTGCTGCCACCCCGATGTTATTCATGAACGCGGACATCCCGCCGGTCGCGAGCATGATGGTGAGGATCATCCGGGGTTCGCTCTCCCCTGCGATGCGAAACACCTGTCGGCCGATCACATCCGCGACCCCGGTAGCGCTCAGCCCGGCGCTCAGGATGAACATCGCCCATACCGTGACCACCGCCGGGTTGCTGAAGCCCGCCAACGCTTGTTCCATGGTGACCAGCCCTGCCAGGGCCAACACGGCCAGCACCAACAAAGCCACGAGATCCATCCGCAGCTTTTCGCTGACAAAAAGCATCAGGGCTACAGCCAGGAGCGTCAGAACAAATCCTATTTCGTAGGTCATCAGTGATTGACTGCCATCCTATCAAATCCCGCGGCAGAAGCAAGCCGGCGCTCGACCGACCCTGCCCAGGCGGAGACCACCGGGGACATGGCAGCCCCACTGCATGCAGAGACAAAAAAAGCCCGGCACCGTCGGAGACGGTGCCGGGCTTGATGATTTTCAGGGATCGCCTGGCGAGCTGGCCCTAGGCGCTGACCTCCTCCGTGGGAGTGTCCGTCGCGGGTGTGAGATCCCCTTCGGCGGCAGCGATGCCGGCCTCGGAATCGTCGATCTCCTCTTCGGGTTCTTCCTGCACGGGCTCGGGCTCGTCGACGGTGAATTCAATCTCCGTATCGCGGTGCTGATGGAATCCGGTGCCGGCCGGGATCAGGTGGCCCATGATCACGTTCTCCTTGAAGCCACGGAGGTAATCGATACGTCCGATGGTGGATGCGTCGGTGAGCACACGCGTGGTGTCCTGGAACGATGCGGCGGAGATAAACGACTCGGTCTCGAGAGACGCCTTGGTAATACCAAGGAGAACCGGCTCGGACTCAGCGGGCTTACCCCCGTTTTTAACCACTTCTTCATTGGCCTTCTTAAAGGTCGTCCGATCGATCTGGTCGCCCCAGAGGAATTCGGTGTCGCCTGGCTCGGTGATCTTCAGCTTGCGCAGCATCTGACGGATGACGATTTCAATGTGCTTGTCATTGATCTCAACCCCCTGGAGGCGATAAACGCGCTGGACCTCGTTGGTGAGGTGCTCCTGAAGCGTTTGCGCGCCACAGGCCTCGAGCAGATCGTCCGGCGAGATAGGTCCCTCCGTGATTTGATCACCGCGGTGAAGGAAGTCACCCTCGCCAACGACGATATGTTTGCCCATGGGCACCAAGTGGTCGGCATGTTCGCCGGTGTCCATATCGGTAACGATGACCTTCTTTTTACCACGCACGTTCGGTCCGAAGGACACTTCACCGTCGATCTTGGCGATGGTGCAGGCCTCCTTGGGACGGCGTGCTTCGAAAAGCTCGGCGATACGCGGCAGACCACCGGTGATGTCACCGGTCTTGGCAATCTTACGAGGCGTCCTGGCAAGCTGGGCACCGCCCTTGATGGCCTGACCTTCCTTGACGGACAGGTGGGCACCCACGGGAATGGAGTAGCTGGCGATGATTTCGCTGGTCTTCTTGTCGACAATGACGATCTGCGGGTGCAGATCCTCCTTGTGTTCGGTGACAACCATACCCTTCTTGCCGGTGTCCTTGTCGGTCTCGGACTGCACGGTGATGCCCTTGATCATGTCGCGGAACTCAACCTTACCGGCTTTCTCAGTGAGAATCGGAACGTTGTAGGGGTCCCAAGTCACGAAAGTGGCACCCTTCTTGACCTTTTCTCCATCGGGGATGGAAATAACCGAACCGATCACGAGGTTGTAGGACTCAAGCTCAAGGCCATCCTTGTCACGGACGACGATGGAGCCTTTCTTGTTCAGTGCAACGAAATTGCCATCGGCATCCTTAACGGGACGCACGTCCTTGTAGGCAACGATGCCCCCGTTCTTCGCCTTGATGATAGGTTGTTTGAAGGATGAGGATGCAACACCACCGACGTGGAAGGTTCGCATGGTCAGCTGGGTTCCGGGTTCACCGATCGACTGGGCGGCAATGATACCGACAGCTTCACCGAGCTTGGCGACCTTGCCCGAGGCAAGGTTCAGACCGTAACACTTCTGGCAGCAACCGCGATCAGCTTCGCACGTCAGGGTGGAACGGATCTTGAGACGCTCGAATCCGAGTTCCTCGATCTTGTTGGCCTCCTTCTCACCGATGAGTTGGCCAACCTTGAGGATGACCTTGTTGGTGATGGGATCGGTGACCTTTTCACCGGAAACACGTCCGTAGATGCGGGTCGACAGCGAGGCGGCCTCCTCATCATTCTCGATGATCGGCATGACCGTGATACCATTGACGGTGCCACAGTCGGCCTCAAAGACGATCACGTCCTGGGAAACATCCACGAGCTTACGCGTCATGTATCCGGAGTCCGCGGTTTTAAGGGCGGTATCGGCAAGTCCCTTACGGGCACCGTGGGTGGAAATGAAGTATTCCAACACCGACAGACCTTCACGGAAGTTCGAGGTAATCGGGCGTTCGATAATATCACCGGACGGCTTGGCCATCAGACCGCGCATACCGGAGAGCTGCTTAATCTGCTGCTTGTTACCACGGGCACCGGAGTCGACCATCAGGAAAAGCGGGTTGACCAGCTTGTCGCCTTCGTTGTGCTCAAGCTTGCGGTAGAGGGCGTCTGCAATGTTGTCAGAGGCGTGGGTCCAGATATCGATCACCTGCTGGTAGCGTTCGTTGTCAGTGATGACACCGTTGCGGTACTGCTTCGTGACTTTCTCGACGGACTCATAGGCCTTGGCCAGCTCGGCAGGTTTCTCCTCGGGAACAACCATGTCGACGATACCGATGGAGATACCGGAACGGGTAGCCTCCTTGAAACCAAGTCCTTTGAGGTCATCCAACACCAGGACGGTGTCGGCCTGGCCGGCAACCTGGTAACAACGCCAGATAATGTCACCGATCTGGGACTTACCTACGTTGAAGTTAATGAAACCAAGACCAGACGGCCAGATCTCATTGAAGCGGACACGACCGGGGGTGGTGGTGATAATCTTTGGCTCGGGATCGCCATAGTGCTTGTCCTTCGATTGGTAATCGGGGTTACGCAGGCGGATCCAGTCGTGATACTTCACCTTGCGGCTGGCAATCGCGAACTCGACCTCGGTGGTGTTCTCAAACAGCGGCAAGTGGAGCTCCTTGCGGGCTTCGACCTCCTTCGCCGTGGGTGTGCGGGCGTAGGTGAGGTAGTAGGAACCGAGAATGATATCCTGGGAAGGAACCGTGATCGGCTTACCACTGGCCGGCGAGAAGATGTTGTTCGGTGCCAGCATCAACTGGCGTGCCTCCATCTGTGCCTCAATGGAAAGAGGCACGTGCACCGCCATCTGGTCGCCGTCGAAGTCGGCGTTATAGGCCGTACAAACGAGGGGGTGCACACGAATGGCGGAGCCTTCAATCAACACAGGTTCGAAAGCCTGGATCGAGAGACGGTGCAGCGTAGGCGCACGGTTCAGCATGACAGGGTGGCCCTTGGTCACCTCCTCGAGGATGTCCCAGACCTCGGTGGTCTTGCGGTCGATCATCTTCTTGGCACTCCGCACGGTGTGGCAGTAGCCGAGGTCTTTGAGACGGCGGATGATAAAGGGTTCGAACAGGGTCAGAGCCATCTTCTTGGGAAGACCACACTGGCCGAGCTTGAGGTCAGGTCCCACCACGATCACGGAACGGCCGGAGTAGTCGACCCGCTTACCGAGAAGGTTCTGGCGGAAACGTCCGCCTTTACCCTTGAGCATGTCAGAGAGCGACTTGAGGGCGCGGTTCCCCGCACCGGTGACGGCGCGGCCATGACGGCCGTTGTCGAAAAGGGCGTCCACAGCCTCCTGGAGCATGCGTTTCTCGTTCCGGATGATGACATCGGGAGTTTTGAGTTTGAGCAGGTTCTTCAGGCGGTTGTTCCGGTTGATCACGCGCCGGTAGAGGTCATTCAGGTCGGAGGTGGCAAAGCGGCCGCCTTCCAATGGCACCAGCGGACGGAGGTCCGGAGGGATCACGGGCAGGACATTCATGACCATCCACTCGGGGCGTGTCTTCGACTGGGCGAATCCACGGGCGAGCTTGATGCGCTTGGCAAGCTTCTTCTTGGTCTGCTTCGAACGGGTGTTGAGCATGTCCTCCTCCAGCTGGACGGTGAGCTCGTCGAGCTTCACCTGGCTGAGCAGCGACTGGAGCGCCTCGGCACCCATCTCGGCTTTGAAGCTGCCTTCGCCATAGGCGTCCTCGGCATCGAAAAACTCGATCTCGCTGAGAAGCTGGCCGTGTTGAAGTTCGGAGTTTCCGACGTCGGTGACCACATAATCCTCATAGTAGATGATCCGCTCAAGCTGGCGAGCGGCGAGGTCGAGGACCAGGCCGATACGGCTGGGCATGCACTTGTAGAACCAGATGTGGGAAACTGGCACCGCCAGTTCGATGTGGCCCATTCGCTCGCGGCGAACGCGGGAGAGGGTCACCTCGACACCACAACGGTCACAGACGACACCCTTGTGCTTGATCCGCTTGTATTTTCCGCAGGCACATTCCCAGTCACGGGTGGGCCCGAAGATACGTTCACAGAACAGCCCCCCTTTTTCGGGTTTGAATGTCCGGTAGTTAATCGTTTCCGGGTTCAGCACTTCGCCGCTGGACCAGGAACGGATGATTTCGGCTGATGCCACCGTGATGGCAACGTGATCGAACTGCTCAGGCTTGTCATTGACTCCGAAGAGTTCACGCAGGTTTGTTTCAACGCTCATTGTATTAAGTTTTTTAGTATTCAGTATTCAGTTTTTAACATGAATCACCGCTTTCGCGGCGGGTGTTGTTTTTCTGCGGTTAGAGTGTAAGGTCGTCGAGTGAGAAGTCAGCGCCTCCTACCTTCGGTCGACCTCCCGTTCCCGGTCGGACGTCCAGGCAGAGCGACTGCATTTCCTTCATCAGGACGTTAAAGGATTCCGGTGTGCCGGCCTCGAGGTTGTTGTCCCCCTTGACGATGGCTTCGTAGATCCTTGTGCGACCCTGAACGTCATCTGATTTCACCGTGAGGATTTCCTGCAAGGTGTAGGCGGCGCCGTAGGCTTCGAGAGCCCATACCTCCATCTCACCAAATCGCTGGCCACCGTATTGGGCCTTACCACCGAGCGGTTGCTGGGTAACAAGACTGTAGGGGCCGACGGCACGGGCGTGAATCTTATCGGCGACGAGGTGACCGAGCTTCAGCATGTAGATCATACCGACCACGACGGGGTTCTGGAAGGCTTCGCCGGTGCGACCGTCATAGAGGGTCGATTTACCACCGATGGTGCCATCCTTGCCGTCGCCGATCCAGGTGTATCCGGCTGTTTCGGGCTCGTCTTTCTTGCGTTCACGGACCTCGCCGTTGTCACCGATGTACTTGACACCGTCGACCTGCTTGGCCCTGCTCATGAACTTCCAGATTTCCGCTTCCGGGATACCGTCGAAAATCGGGGTAGCCACGGTGAACCCGAGCGCTTTGGCGGCCACACCGAGGTGGGTTTCAAGAACCTGTCCGACGTTCATCCGTGATGGCACACCGAGTGGGTTCAGGCAGATCTCAACCGGCGTTCCGTCGCTGAGGAAAGGCATATCCTCTTCGGG
>JARFRT010000052.1 GCA_029287105.1 Akkermansiaceae bacterium
CCTCCTGCCTCCTGCCTCCTGCCTCCTGCCTCCTGCCTCCTGCCTCCTGCCTCCTGCCTCCTGCCTCCTGCCTCCTGCCTCCCGACTCCCGACCACAGACTCCCGACCACCATGCCAAGCACCTCCCTCGATCTCCGCGAAGACATCCTGCGTCTGAAAAAAGAACGCAATGCCGTCATCCTTGCCCACAACTATCAGACCGGCGACATTCAGGACCTTGCTGACTACGTTGGCGATTCCCTGGGACTTGCCTATCGTGCCCAGGAAACCGATGCCGACGTCATCGCCTTCTGCGGCGTCCACTTCATGGCCGAGACAGCCAAAATCGTCAACCCTAACAAGACTGTCGTACTGCCCGATAAAGACGCCGGCTGCTCACTCGAAGAGTCATGCCCTGCCGATGAGTTGGAGAAATTCATCAACGAGAATGCAGAGAAAAATTACTACGTCATCGCCTACATCAACTGCTCCGCCGGAGTGAAGGCGCTTTGCGATGTCATCTGCACCTCGGGCAATGCCGTCAACATTGTCAACAAGGCCCCCGCCGACCGGCCCATCCTGTTTGTCCCCGACGCCAATCTCGGTGCCTGGGTCATGGAACAAACGGGCCGGAAAATGGACCTCTGGCAAGGCGCTTGCTACGTGCACGTCGAGTTCACACGCGACTCGATCAACAGAATCAAGGCCGAATACCCGGATGCACTCGTCGTCGCCCACCCGGAATGCACCACGGCAGTGCGACTGCTCGCCGACGAAGTATGCTCGACGGAAAAAATGGTCAGCTACTGCAAAAATGCTCCGGTTAAAAACATCATCGTCGTCACTGAGAGCGGGATGCTGCATCGTCTGCAGAAAGAGGCACCGGATAAAAACCTCATCCCCGGCCCGACCGACCGATGTGCCTGCAACGATTGCCGCTACATGAAAATGAATACGCTGCAAAAACTCCGTGACTGCCTGGACAAACTCGAGCCCCGGGTCGAGATGCCGGAAGACCTCCGCAAGCGCGCCGAGGCACCGCTCCTGAAAATGCTCGAGCAGAGCAAGTAAGCCCTCCAGCAGCAGCCCTGTCTCCGTGGAGACAACACGCAGCTGCCCCAGTCCCTGCGTTATCGCCCGGGGGCTTTTTTTTTGCCCACTGAAACTAAGACTTCAAACTTCGGGCTGATTACTCCAAACTCCCACCGCCATGCCCACCGTCCACCTCGATCTCGCCGACCGCTCTTATGATATTCTTGTCGATGACGGCTTGCTCGACCGCGCAGGTGAACTGATCAAAGATGTTGGCCTCACCGGAAAAGCGGCGGTCATCACCGATAGCAATGTCGGCCCCCACTATGCCGACCGGTTGGTGGCCCAGCTCGCCGAGGCAGGCATCGATGCCAGCGTCCACACGGTGCGCGCGGGAGAAGGCAGCAAGTCGATGTTACAGGCCGCCGGACTCTGCAGTGAGCTCAACCAGGCCGGACACGACCGCAGCTCATTTGTGATCGCGCTCGGTGGTGGTGTGGTCGGCGACCTCGCAGGATTTGTCGCCGCCATTTTTTATCGCGGCATACCCTTCATCCAGATCCCCACCACCATCGTGGCCCAGGTGGACAGCTCGGCGGGTGGCAAAACAGGCGTCAACGCCCCCGAAGGGAAAAACCTCATCGGCGCCTTTCACCAGCCACGCCTTGTTATCGTCGACCCGCTCACCCTCGACACCCTTCCTGGACGCGAATACCGCGAAGGCTATGCCGAGGCCATCAAGCACGCCGCCATCCGCGATGCCGCCATGATCGACGATCTCGCTGCCCTCGACCCGGCCGACCAACATCCATCCGCTGATCTGTTAGCCCGCAACCTCGCCATCAAGGCACGGGTCGTCGAGGAGGACGAACGCGAAACCACAGGTACCCGCGCCCTGCTCAACTTCGGCCACACCATCGGCCACGGCATCGAGGCCGCCCTGCCCTACGGTGCCATGCTGCACGGCGAAGCCATCGCGCTTGGCATCAAATCCGCCCTGTTCCTCTCCGAAAAAATCAACGGATTCCCGCCGGCGGAGAGTCGACGCATCCTCAAGCTGCTAGAAAACTTCCAGCTCCCCCGGACCCTACCCGATGACATCAGCACGGACACGATCATGGACAAGCTCAGTCGGGACAAGAAATTCACCGGCGGCCACATCAAGTTCGTCCTGCTCACAGCACCGGGGTGCGCGGAGGTCTCCGGTAAAGTCACCCTTAATGATATTCAAGAGGCGATAGAGCATCTCAGAACGTAAAAGAGGTTTCCAACCTCTTTGGGAACGCGTGAAAGAGGTTACAAACCTCTTCTACGACTACGCAAACTGCTTAAGAAAGCGCACGTCATTCTCGATCAACAGGCGGATATCCTTGATGCCCCACTTGATCATCGCCAAACGGTCGATGCCCATGCCAAAGGCAAAACCAGTCACCTTGTCCGGACTGAAAACGTCATCGCCGCGCGTTTCACAAAGCGACTCAAACACCGCAGGGTCGACCATGCCGCAGCCGGCAATCTCTATCCACTTCGGCTCCTGCCCCTTGGCGTGCAGCTTGATGTCGATCTCGAAGCTAGGCTCGGTGAAAGGAAAGAAGTGAGGCCGGAACCTCACCTCGGTAGCGTCCCCGAACATACTGCGCAGAAAGTACTCCAGCGTCCCCTTGAGATCGCCCAGCTTGACATCGGCATCGACGTAAAGCCCTTCGAGCTGGTTGAAAACCGACAGGTGGGTGGCGTCGATCTCATCCCGCCGGTAGGCCGAGCCCGGCGCAATGATGCGCACCGGCGGAGTCGCCTTTTCCATCGTCCGGATCTGCACGCTTGAGGTGTGGGTGCGGAGCAGTTTTCCGCTGTCGAAATAAAACGTATCCTTCTCATTCCGGGCAGGGTGGTCTTCGGGCGTGTTCAACGCATCGAAGCAATGGTACTCGGTTTCGATCTCCGGCCCGTCGGCAAGCGCGAAGCCCATCCGGCGCAGCACCTGAATCGCGCGGTCCTTGACCTGGGTCAACGGGTGCAAGCCACCCGCGGAAAGCGACCGGGCCGGCAGGGTGAGATCAATGCCCTGCACCGACTTTTGGTCGGCCTCGTCAGCAAGCGCCGACTGTTTTTCCTCGATCGCGGAAGTAATCGCCTGACGCGCCACGTTGAGGAGCTGGCCCATCACGGGTTTATCCTCCTTGGAGAGATCCTTCATGCCGGCAGACACTGCCGTCAGGCGACCCTTTTTCCCGAGAAAGGCCACGCGGGCGTCATCGAGGGATTTTTCATCACCCGCAGCAGCAATGGCAGCAAGGGCATCGGTCTGGATCGTTTCTATTTCCTGATTCATCGGCGCGCTCTATGTAGGGAATTCTCCGCGTAAGTAAATACGGAAGTGCGTCGACGTTACGCCAGGTCACCCGGTTTGACCTCATAATGCGCCCCGCAGCGTGGGCAGTTCACCTTGATGGAATCGTCGCCTTGAAACAGCTCGTCGGGCTTATCCTTCCATGAACTGAGCGTGGGCAAAATCCGCTCCTTGCTGCAGCCACAGCTAAAGTGGAACTTGCGTGTCTCCAGCACCTTGGTCTCCTCGGTCTCGGTGATCGCCGCGGCTTTCGCCGCATCCAAGCCGTCAAACCACTCCTCGTCGTAATCAGGCTGGGCCGCAACAAGCGCATATTTTTCATCGTCGAGGCGGAAGCACTTCGCAGGACGCTGCTCACTTTGCTGATAGTAACGCTCGATCCATTCAATGGGATCATTGCTCTCCAGGTCGATCGTGGTCGTCTGGGGCTCCCTGCCCGAGACGCTGGTCTGGCTATAGAGGAGATTTCTATCCGGCTCACGGATATTCTTGGTAAAAAGACGGCCCGTGATGTTTTCAAAGGTGCTGTTACCGGTGACGAAGTAGTTCACCCTCGGCGCCCGGAGGTTCGCGGTCCAGGCAATGGTTTCCGCCCACGGTCGCGCCGTCAGATGCAGGGTGAGCACGGCAAGCATATCCTTGAGGGTAGCGTCCATGTCATTGGCGTATCGCAGCTTGTGCTCCATCAGGTGCAGGTAGTAACCGGTAAAAACAGGCGTGAACTGCCCACGCACCAGCAGGCAGTTACGGTGACGGACAAAGATCGACTCCACCTTGGTGAAGTCTTCTACGGGCTGCATGGATTCTTCGTTCATAAGGAGAAAGGGACGCACGCCTTCTAGATCGGTCGCGCCAGCTTGCCAAGCCACAGTTGAACAAATAAATCCCGAACAAAGTTCAGGCCCGCCGAAACACAACGACGGACCTGAAGCACACCTTTATTATACATACAAAACAATGATGAAACACTGTGATATAGGAAACGGCACTACCAACAAAAACAAAGCAGTGCCGTCTAGGTGATTACGATCGGTTTAGGGGCGTCTTTCACCTTGCGTGGAATTTCCAGAAAAAGAATCCCGTGCTCCAGCCGGGCCTTGATTTTTTCAGCATCAACGTCGTCGGAGATCCTCACACGGCGCTCTTCCTTGCCCAGGAAACTCCTCTCCTCGTCTTCGGTTTCCGCCACGACATGAAGAAAATCCTCATCGACACTGAGCTGCACCTCGTCCTTGCGGTACCCGGGAAGCTCAAGGCGGAGCTTCCAACCGTCCGGGTCGTTGGAAATCGACTCAATGTCAGAGTATGCCGGCAGTTCGCACTCGTCGCTGATACAGCGCTCGGCAGCCTCCGACACAAGGGCCTGGTTCACAACACGATTGAGTTCGGAAAAAATTCCGCCGGCTAATGGATGATGGGTCATAATATTCATAGTTGATTGATGGGTTAATCGGCATCCCTATCTGCAGGATGCATACCAAAGCAAGCGAGATCAACCCAACCCATTGACAGCAAACAAGTTACAAAACATAAGCCGCCTCGTGACACCGTGAACATAGCGGCATTTTGACACAAATACCGGCACGCAGGGACATTTTGGCGTGTCATTTTGTCCCACTGGATGACTCCGCCACAACGATTTTCAACCCTCCCATGCCATGTAACGGCATCAGACTGTGTGAAGAGCCCGCCAACCTCTTCGACGGGCATTCTATCAAGAGCTTATACCAAGTAGTGAAGCAGACGGGACGATTGCCGAAATGAATGACTTCTTTGGCAAGGCGCGACGAAGGAATGGTGCGGGCGCCATGACTGAGGAGAAACGCAGCCCAAGGAGTCATTCATCCGGAACTCTCATTGATCACGAAGTGCTTTTCCAAATACCTCAACAATAATCAATCGTCTCGTCTGTTTTGCGGAGTGGTATTAGCTCCCCCTTTGACCCAAAAACGGCCACCGGGAAAAAACCCGGTGGCCGCGCTAATGGTTGTTACTTGCTCGCCTAATTAGGCCGTCGCAGGCGCCTTGTTTTCAAGGGCAGCCTTGGACTGGGCTACGATGCTGTTGAAGGCATCGATGTCGTGCACCGCGAGATCGGCAAGGATCTTGCGATCGACCTCGATATTGGCGGCTTTAAGACCTTCAATGAAACGACTGTAGGTAAGATCCTGGGCACGTGTTCCAGCGCTGATGCGCTGAATCCACAGGCGACGGAACTGTCCCTTGCGCTTCTTACGGTCACGATACTCGTACGTCTGCGCCTTGCGGACGGCGTCCTTGGCGTATCGGTAGAGTTTCGAGCGAAAACCGCGGAAACCTTTGGCGCGCTTGATAATGCGCTTCCGGCGTTTGCGGCTGGCTGGGCTATTTGTTGCTCTTGGCATATTTCTGTTTTCTGGAACGGACGGTTATTTTCACACCCCCCGCAGTCTCGTCCATTCAATCCCGGTTTTCTTTGTCAGATCATTCTGTGTCAGATCGCCGGGAAGGCTGCGTAGGGGCCGCCCGAGATGCGGGCGGTTGGCGTGGTCGACGCCGATTCTTGTTGATTAGGCAAAGGGAAGGGAAGCCCTGACGGCTTTTAAATCTGCTGCGGAAACGAGAGTCGCCTTACCCAAATTG
>JARFRT010000076.1 GCA_029287105.1 Akkermansiaceae bacterium
TATCCTTGTAGCCAGCCGGTGGCTATTCTAATGAATTGAGTCGGGCCGGGGAGCATCACAAGTCCGAGTGAAACGCCCGGGGCAATACTGACATGCAGACCATTACTGGCAATAGCATTCTTCAGCAAAGAATGACCCGAAACAGCCAAAAGAAACCATTGCCAAGCAGCGTCACAGCCATCATAACAATCCCGCTATTTTACAAACCATTTTTCACGACACGACATGGAACCAACACTTCTCGTTCTCGCAGCCGGTATGGGCAGCCGATACGGCGGCCTCAAACAAATGGACCCGATGGGCCCGAACGGCGAAACCGTACTCGATTACTCCGTCTATGACGCCATCCGCGCCGGTTTCAAGCGCGTCGTCTTCATCATCCGCGAAGACTTCGCCGAGGCCTTCCGCGAAGGGGTCGGCGCCCGGTTTGAAAACAAAATCGAGGTCGACTACGTATTCCAGCAACTCGACGACCTGCCCGAGGGATTCGGCATCCCCGGTGGCCGGGAAAAGCCCTGGGGCACCACCCACGCCGTGCGCGCCGCCCGCCATGCCGTCGCCGGGCCCTTCGCCGTGATCAATGCGGATGACTTCTACGGCGCCGATGCCTACCAAAGAATCGCCGACTACTTCCAACAGGCGGCAGACTCCTCCGACGGACTCTCCCACTACGCCATGGTCGGCTACCATATCTCCAAAACTCTCTCCGACCACGGCAACGTCAACCGCGGCATCTGCTCGGACAAGGACGGCTTCCTCACTGACGTCGAAGAGGTCACCGAGATCAAACGTGAAGCCGATGGAAGCATCTACGGCATCGGACTCGATGGCGAGCGCCGCCAAGTCGCCGAAAACGCCATCGCCTCAATGAATTTCTGGGGCTTCGGTCACGAATTCTTTGCCCAGATCGAGGAGCATTTCACCGCCTTCCTCAAGGCACATGGCAACGAGATGAAATCCGAGTGCTACATCCCGACCCTCGTGGACGAACTCATCCGCGAGAGCAAGGCCGACTGCAAGGTGCTGGAAACCAGCAGTTCGTGGTTCGGTGTGACCTACCCCGACGACAAACCCTTTGTCGTGGAAAATATCCAGAAACTCATCGACGCAGGCGATTACCCCAGCCCGCTGGACTAAAATGAAAATACTCGTCACCGGAGGAGCCGGGTTCATCGGTTCCCACATCGTGGAACACTTCCAGGGAAAAGCCGAGGAAATCCGCGTGTTAGACAACTTCCGCACAGGTTATCGCCATAACCTGGACGGGCTCGACTGCACCTTGCTCGAGGGCTCGATCACCGACCGCCAACTTGTCAAAAATGCCGTGCAGGATGTCGATTACGTTTTCCACATGGCGGCCATGGTCTCCGTGCCCGAGTCAATGGCCCGACCGGCGGAGTGTGTGGAAATCAATGTCAACGGACTGCTCAACGTGCTCGAGGAAGCCTCCGACGCCGGTGTCAAAAAAATCGTCTTCGCCTCCTCGGCAGCGATCTACGGCGATAACCCGGTCGTGCCCAAAGTTGAAACGATGTGCCCCGAGCCGAAAAGCCCGTATGCCATCACCAAACTCGACGGCGAATACTACCTCGAGATGTTCCGTGCCGAGGGCAGGATCCAGACCACGTCGCTCCGCTTTTTCAACGTCTTCGGCCCCCGCCAGGACCCCAAGGGCGCCTACGCCGCCGCCGTCCCCATCTTTATTGAAAAAGCCGTCAAGGGTGAAGACATCACCGTCTATGGCGATGGCGAACAAACCCGCGATTTCATCTACGTCGCCGACATCGTCGGGGCGCTCGTCTTTGCCGCGATGCACCCGGAAATGCACGGCACCTACAACGCGGGCTACGGCGGCCAGATCACCATCAACGATCTCGCCCGCAACATCGTCAAGACGGCCCACAGCCCGTCCAGGGTCATTCACGGGCCCGAGCGTGCCGGCGACGTCAAGCACTCCCGCGCATCCGCCGACAAACTCCGCGCCGCCGGTTGGCAGCCCCAATCCACCCTTGATCAAGGGCTCGCCGAGACTTTTGAGTTTTTTAAGAAGCAATACAGCTAGTGCTCTGCCGGTGCACTGCTGCCCGACCCGCATTTTTCCTCAGTCTCTGCCCTTTTCTTTTCAGATCGTGACGCTATATTCTTGCCTCTCCAGCGATGAAACCACTCAGCTCAACTGTTCTCCTTCTCATTTTCCTGACCCTTCCCGCCCTGGCGCACATCGGTCAGGCAACGGATGCGCATGAGCATGTCAGTACCGCAGTGGCTCAAAATAGCGCCGGGCAAGACACGCCCGGCACCTCGACCAATCGCGCCCCCACCGCCCCCGCTGCAACGCCCGAACCAGCCACCGGCAACGACGGCGTGCGCGTCACCATCCTCGGCTACCACGATTTTTCAAAAAGCAAAAAAGCCACCGAAATGCTCATCTCCACGGACAAGTTCCGCAAGCAGATGCAGGCCATCAAGGATCTCGGACTCACCGTCATCAGCATGGACGACTTCATGGCCTGGAAACGGGGCGAGAAGAAAATCGCCGACAAATCCGTGCTCATCACCATCGATGACGGCTGGAAATCGGTTTACACCGACGCCTACCCCATCCTCAAGCAGTTCGGCTACCCCTTCACCCTCTTCCTTTACACCCGCTACATCGACGGCGGTGCCAGCGCCCTGACCACCACAATGATCAGCGAAATGCAAAAAAACGGATGCACCATCGGCAGCCACTCAAATACCCATCCCTACCCCGCTACCGTCAAAGCCCAACGCGCCAAAGGTGCCGACGCCTTTGCCAACTACCTGCGCCAGGAAATGGCCGGGTCACGAAAAATCCTGGAGAAGAAATTCAAGACGAAGGTCGCGTCATACGCCTACCCGGGCGGCTACCACACCGGCGAAATGCTGCCGATTGCCACCGAGAGCGGCTACGAGTTCCTGTTCACCGTGCTGCCCGGCAAAACAACCAGTGCCACGTCAAATTTCACCCTTCCCCGCTACGTCATCCTCGGCACCCACGACTATATTTTCCGCAATGCCACCAGCTTCAAAGCGACCCGCACAAGCGCCGCCAGCGATGGCGCCATTGTCCAGTCGACCCCGCATCCCGTGATCCCGAAACCCGGCGACCTGGTGACAACCCGCCTGCCCACCGTTTCAGCCGACCTCTCGAAAGTGGTCAACATCGACGTCGAATCCATCGTCATGCGCGTCGCGGGCTTCGGCAAGGTGCCCGCCACTTACGATGGTGCCAGCAAGACCATCTCCTGGAAAATCAACCGGCGCCTCCGCTCCCGCACCTGCCAAGTCCTGTCTCTTATACACATCTGACGCTGCCGACGATGTTAGCACAGTGTAGATCTCGGTGGGGGGCGTAGGAGGATAAGGGGGGGGGGGGGGGGGGGGGGGGGGGGGGGGGGGGGGGGGGGGGGGGGGGGGGGGGGGGGGGGGGGGGGGGGGGGGGGGG
>JARFRT010000105.1 GCA_029287105.1 Akkermansiaceae bacterium
ACCAACTCACGCATCGAATAGAGCTGCGTCCGCTTTGTCTGCCACCCTACCCCTTTCATTGTCCGGGCACCGCTCTTGCGTTTTTCCCCAAATCGATCACGTGCCTTCTTGAACACCTTCTCAACAAAGCCCCGACTGCCCACCGTCATTCCATCACTGAAGTAACGCACCCTACAGCGCATCGTTTCTCCAAAGCTGAGCTTCCCTCCCTTCGAGAGCACCTTTTCCACATCCTTCCGCCGAAAACCCTTCCTGACACGTTGGCCTTTTCTGAATTCAGGCGATACACCAGAGTGTATATCCTCGGTAAACGCCTCCTCGCCATCGGCAAAGAGCATCATGCGATAGCGCTCGCTTATGCCACCATTCCACAAGCCGGTGTAGTCGATTCTGCGCCGCTGATCGTATCCATCAAGAGCTCCCAATACCCTGCAAAGTGCTTCACGTGCCACCTTCCCACCCTTGGGCTGCATCGCTTCGCCGTAGGAGCACCACTTGTAGTCTTCGGGTTTAGCCACCATGCCCGCACGAATCGGGTTGAGGTCGATATAGGCCGCCATCACACGAGTTGCGTAACCGTTTTCAACCAGAACACTTTTGAAACGCCCTTCCCACAAAGTTCCCCGCCGCCCGTGGGTACCATTATACCATTGGGTAAAGCGTTGTTTCAGCCCCTTCATAAACTCCGAGAGATCGTGCATGCGGCAGGTGAACTTTGCTTTCAACTCCTGCGCAGCACCGTCCGCCCCGTCGGCCCGGAAGCTTTCCAGCATCTGCTCGATTCCCCGATAGTAAACGTTGGAATACATCGGTTTGAGCCGCGCCAGGAAATCCTCGTCCGAGATTTCGACCGCCTCCCCCTTCTTCTTCGGCGGCACCTCCAGGAGCAAATGAAAATGATTACTCATAATGCAGTAGGAAAGCACCCGCACGCCGCAGAACCGCTCGTATTCACGCATCATACGCACAAACACATCCTTCTCCTCCCGCCCCAATACAAACCGCCGATCAACCACACGTGAAACACAGTGGTAGAGAGAAAAATCATCCTCGGCAGACGGCGAAAGAAAACGGGCTTGGCGCATGACAGAGAAATCTAAGCAGAGGAATCGAGCACTACCAAGTTATTTCTTATAAAAGGCCTGTCCCTTTATTACAACAGAAGACTGAGGGAGCCTACTGCAGCCAAACCGGTCAAGGATCAATCAGAACTCCGTCGACGGCGCAGAAGCTGGGCACTACCCGCGAAACCTAAAAGAGTTAGGCTGGAGGGCTCGGGAATCGCCGAGACACCTGAATCTTTTGCCGTAGCCAACTCGGCTGGGGTCAGCACGCCGTCGAAAAATGGCCACGTCGTCAATCAGGCCGTCGAGCCAACCAGCTGGGCATGAACATGCTGGCCCCTTGTTTATACCTTTGAAAAATACTGAGGGTCAAGTAGGTATAGGAACTGATGTTCGCTATTAACAAAAAAATCCAGCCATTTTTAACCGCCATGATGGTGGCATTGCCTCTGCTTCTTGCCAGTGAACTTTCCGCGCGAGCACCCAGCAATCACCTGTTGGGGCCGACTGGGATCAAGGGTGCTATTTCAAGGACTAGTGTGAATGTGACCGAAGTGATTCAAGGTTCACCGGCGGATGGCAAGATCAAGAAAGGCGACCAGATCATTGGTGTTGGCTCAGGTAGGTTCAAAATTGATCCTCGTAAGAGCTTGGCCGCAGCGATCAATAAAGCTGAAAGCAAACAAGGTGGCGGTAAGTTGACGGCGATTTTAAAGGGTGACAAGAAAGTTGAGCTGCAGTTGAAGGTGCTTGGCTCCTATAGCAAAACGGCTCCCTACGACTGCCCGAAGAGCAAACTCATCATTGAGCAAGCGGCGGAATATTTAGCAAATCAAATCAACCAGAGCCTTGATCCTAAAAATAAGCGTTCACGCGGAAGTTACAATTCAGGAGCAACGCATAGCGGCCTGTTAGGTTTGATGGCAACTGGCGAAAAGAAATATATCGATTTGGTCGCCAAAGCGATCAAGGCATCAAGTATTCTGAAGCCAGACGCGGAGTTGTTCGATGCCCAATTGAAGGGCGAGAAGCCGATGAGTTATGTAGGGTGGCATTGGGGTTATAATTGTATCATGTTAGGTGAGTATTATCTGCTGACGGGTGATAAGTCGGTCCTTCCGGCGCTTAAAATTTATGCCGTGAGCATCGCAAGAGGCCAAGACCCGGGTGGGCTATGGGGGCACCGGATGTCAGTGGATGGTCGACATCCTGGTTATGCTCATATGAACCAAAGCAGCTTGAGCT
>JARFRT010000120.1 GCA_029287105.1 Akkermansiaceae bacterium
GATGTGTATAAGAGACAGATACACAGAAGCCCGCACCCTGCTTGAATCCGTGTTGCTCCGTGACCCTGCTAACTTTGCGGCCAAGAAGCAGCTCGAGTATCTCGACGACCCTATCCGCACAAACCCCGCGCTGGACTACGCCCATACGCAGAATGTCGACCGTGTCCGCAAGCACCTTTACATGGGTGAAGGGTATTACAACCTTGGCAAGTACGACGAGGCGGACATCGAATTCAAGAAAGTCCTTCAGATTGACAGCTACAACAAGGCCGCCCGTCGCTGGCTCGAAAAAGTGGCAGCGACCAAGTCTGATTACTATCGCGCAGCCTATGATCAGACACGTGCCGAACTGCTCAAGGAAGTCGACAAGGCGTGGGAAATGGCCGTGCCTCCCGAGCTTCCTGACTTCCGCCCGGACGACTCCGTGGGCGGTCCCACCACCGGTGTTCAGTACCTTCAGCAGAAACTCAACAACATCATCATCCCCCTCGTTGACTTCGACAACACAACGGTTGAGGAAGCCCTTGATTTCCTTCGCCTTCGTGCCCGTGAAATCGATACCGAAATAGATGACAAGCGCAAAGGATTGAACTTCCTCATCCGCAAGCCCCGGATGACCGGAGCGGGTGCAGGTGGTGGTGATGCCGAGCTTGACGCCGGTGCCACTGCCGGTGCTGACATCAGCACCATGCGTATCGACCAACTGAACCTGCGCAATGTGCCGCTCGGCACGGTGCTCCAGTATATCTGCGACAAAACCCGTCTCCGTTACAAGCTGGACGAGCACTCCGTGATCCTCCTGCCTCTCGAGTCACTTGAGGTCAACGATCTCTACACCCGCACCTTTATTGTGCCCCCCGACTTTATCTCCAAGCTTGAGCAGGACAGCAAAGATGGTGGCGGTGAGGATGACGATCCCTTCGGCGGCGGCGGCACATCAGGTGGTGATACCCTGAAAAAGCGTGCCGGGGCCAAGGAACTGCTGCTCAACAATGGTGTTAGCTTCCCCGATAAAGCCTTTGCCAACTACATTGCCGCTACCAGTACCCTGGTCGTGCACAACACCCTGGGGAACCTGGATGTGATCGAGTCAATCATCGACGCGATCCGAGGCAAGGGGCCGCGCCAGGTTCGGATCATGACCAAGTTCATCGAAATCTCCCAGGAGAACACGGATGAGCTCGGTTTCGATTGGATCATCAATCCAATCGGACTCAGTGGCAACACCTTCTTAGGTGGTGGAACTGTCGGTAATGGTGCTGCGCGAACCGTCGGTGACTTCGGCTCCCCGTCGATCTTTCCCGCAGGTGCGTCCAACGTGTCCAATATCTCCACGAATGCCCTCCGGAGTGGTGACTTTGCAACGACGCGTAACAGCATCGATGCCATCCTGAACAATCCGAATCGCACCGCCCAGACCGGCAGCGTCGCTCCGGGTATTCTCTCCCTCACCGGCCTGTTTACAGACGGTCAGGTGCAGATGATCATGCGGGGCCTCGCCCAGAAGAAGGGCTCCGATGTCATGACGGCGCCAAGCGTGCTTGCCCGCAGTGGTGAGAAGGCGACCATCGAGGTGATCCGCGAGTTTATTTACCCCACCGAATACGAACCACCCGAACTGCCCAACAGCGTTGGCACGACATCCTCCCTTGGAGGAGGTGGCCTTGGTGGCGGTGGCGTGCAGAGCTTCCCGGTGACCCCGGCCACCCCCACCGCGTTTGAAACACGTAATACCGGTGTGACCCTCGAAATCGAGCCTACCATTGGTGAAAACAATTACACCATCGACCTCCGCTTCGCTCCCGAGCTGGTTGAGTTTGAAGGATTCATCAACTACGGCTCCCCGATTCAGAGCCCTGGATCCGATGCTCTTGGTAACCCGATCAATATCACCATTACCGAAAACAGGATCGAGATGCCCGTCTTCTCCACACGCCGTGTAACCACCGCGCTGACCATCTATGATGGCTACACCGTAGCGGTCGGTGGCCTGATGCGTGAAGATGTGCAGAACGTGCAGGACAAGGTGCCGATACTCGGTGATCTGCCCCTGATCGGACGCCTGTTCCAGACCAAGGCAGAAAACCATATCAAGAGTAACTTGATCATCTTTGTAACGGCCGAGATCATCGACGCCGCCGGAGCCCGGATCAACTCTCCTACTTCAGGTGCCGGCACATTGGGGGCACCCAAGCTTCCCGGTTCTGCCACCCCGATATCGATGCGCGATGGCCTCGACCCCCTTCCTGTGAGATAGGTCGGCTGCTGCGTGAGAACAATCCATCAAACTCCGGCCGCGTTCACGTGGTCGGGGTTTTTCTCTTTATTTTGGCAAGGACGCTTCCGGCTTGTGAAAATCACACGAGCAGAGATGCTTGCAGCACATCATGTCTCCCGAACTCCACGTCATTGGACTCACCGGTGGTATCGCCACAGGGAAGTCCACGTGCTGTCAATTGCTCCAGGAAATATTTCCGGAAACAGTGCTGTTTGATGCCGACGCCTGCGTGAAGACACTCTACGCAAAAGAGGACGTTGTCAGTGAGTTGAAAGCGTATTTCGGACAGAGCCTGCTGCTGCCCGGCGGCGGCATCGACAAGGCATACCTTCGGCAACGCGTTTTTTCCGAGACATCCGCCAAGGCCTTTTTAGAGCGGGTATTTCACCCCAGAGTGCATGAAGAATGTCTTGCATTATTGTCACAAGCAGCTAGAAATCACTCGTCTCGCCTATTCGTTGCGGATGTCCCTCTCCTGTTTGAGATCGGATTTGATGTTGGTCAGTCGGCCAACCTGCTGGTAGCCACCAGTAGGAAAACTCAAGTTGACCGGCTCAAAAATCGCAACGCATGGAATGACAATACCGTGGAAGCCATGCTTTCATCGCAGATGCAGATCGATGCCAAACTCGCGTTGGCCGATGTGGTTTTCTGGAATGAAGGCCCCCTGGAAATACTGCGCGCCCAGTGCCGCCGATTTATCCAGTCGCTCGATCTTCCTCTATCATAACCGAGCCCCCAGCTTGCCGCTGGACCGGAACAGTACACACCCCATTTCCCCATGAACGAAGAAATTGAAACCAACGAGGTCACCCCAGGTGCCCCCAATGAGTCAAA
>JARFRT010000136.1 GCA_029287105.1 Akkermansiaceae bacterium
GCGCCAGACTATCCAGACCGGTCTTTATCCCCACAATAGCGGCAGCATGGGGTTCTATCCGATCAAACCTGAGATCGTTACCCTCAACGAGCAGCTCCACAAGGCTGGCTATCTGGTGTCGATGTTCGGAAAAATGAGCCACCACCGTCCGATCGAGAAATTCCACGTCGACGTCGGTGAGGATAAAATCAGCCGCCACCCGTCAAAGCTCGCCGAGGCCACCCGAAAGTTCCTGCGTCGCGCGCGCAAGGAGGGAAAGCCGTTTTTTCATAACGTCAACTGTTACGACCCCCATCGCCCATTCATCGGAATGAGGGGGCCTGACGACCTGGCTCTGGGCGAAGCACCCAGCCGTTGGATCAAGCCGGAGGAAATCACCGAAGTCCCCGGATTCCTGGAAGACCTGCCAGACATCCGGCGTGAGCTCGCCGGCTACTACACCAATGTTCGGCGCATGGACGACGCGCTCGGGGCCGTGCTCAAGGTTCTCGAGGAAGAAGGCTACGCTGACAAAACGCTGGTCGTATTCTGGGCTGGCGACCACGGCATGTCGTTCCCATTTGCCAAGTCGAACAATTACAAAGCCAGCTCGCGCTCACCACTGATCATCCGCTGGCCCGGCGTCACCCGCTCCGGCTCGGTGGATTTAACCCATCTTGTGTCGACCATCGACTTTGCTCCCACCCTGCTTGACGCAGCCAAACTGCCCCCGCTCCCCGACGCCGACGGCCGGTCATTTCTGCCGATTGTCAAAGGTGGGAAGATGAAGGGCCGGGATCACGTGTTCACCGTCTACAACGCAGCCTTCGGCAACAAATGGTATCCCATGCGCACGATCCGCACCCGGGACCGAGCCTACATCTGGAATGCATGGAGCGACGGGAAAACCAAATACCGCACTGAAAACATGGCTGGCTTGACATGGAAGGCCATGCTCAAAGCTGCGGATTCCAATCCGGAAATCAAAGCGCGCACTGACCTGAACAGCTACCGCGTTCCCGAAGAGTTCTACAATATGAGTAAGGACCCGTCCGAACGGAACAACCTGATTGGCACTCCCGAGAGTCAGAAGGAAATAGTTGCCATGCGTCAGCAGTTGCTCGATCTGATGCAGCGCAGCAAAGACCCGCTGGCAGGAGCATTCGCCAACCGTGACCAGCGGGAACTCACCGAGCGTGCCATCCAGAAGTTGAAGGATGAGTATAACAAGCTCCATCGGAAATGACATCTGACACCGTTCTTCAGACAGATTCTGGCCATGGTTCCGTTCCGTGTTTCTTTCCTGCGAAAAAAGGGGTCAAAGTGTAAACCATGTGCCAGGTTCATACCCGTTAAGGAACCATCAAAATGAGAAACAACCGATTCACAAAAAACTTGGCGTCCGCCCTCTGCATTCTCTGCGCGGGCGTTCTTCAGGCCGCAGAGCCTGAGACGGGCACCAAAACCGGCGAAGATCCGGAATTCGACCGCATCCGCCGGGCACACGGGGAGAACGCCAACAAACTTTTCGAAAGCGCCTTGAAGAAGAAGGATCTGATCCCGTTGCACGGTGCGTTTTCACGACTCTGGCTGAACCGCGAATTGCCCGAAGCAAACCGGTTGCTCCACGACGCACAGCAGGCGATCATCCAACACGAAAAAGGAAAGGGCGTGATGACCGTCGAGATTGCATCCTCCGAACATGTGAAGTGGCAGATGCGAACTTGGAACAGGATCTATCAGCTTTTCCATGACAAGAGCCGTTTTCATCCGGGTCGCCTCGACAAGAAAGCACAAGCTATGATCGAGGAGATGTTCTGGCTCTATGTCGGTAAGATGAGCCGTTTCGAGCGGGCTGGCCTCAGACATGTGTGGAGCATTCACGGATCTGAAAACCACGAGATGATGCATTACAGCAATGCACTGCTTGCCTTGCAGGCGCTCAAGAATAGCCCGAAATACAAACACCGCAAGCTGCCTGATGGCCGCTCTGTGAAACAGCACTACGATGCCTGGAACTCCTACTACAAGGAATACTGTGTCTCACGGGCAAAGCATGGGCTTCTGGTGGAGGTCTTCTCCATGTACGGTCCCAGCTATACGCTGCCGGAGATCACCAACATGCGCGACTTCTCCGAGGACAAGACCCTGCGTCAACGGATGGATCAACTTCTGCACCTCATCTGGGCCGACTGGGCCGTAGGCCAGATCATTGGCGTGCGCGGCGGCGGTCGCACCCGGATCTATCAGGACGACCCGAAGAATGAAAATCGCCTTACGCACTGGGGCAATCGTGATCGTTGGCGAAACATGAGCCACTTCCTGCTGGATAATGGGAAATGGTGGAAGGGAGTTCCAAACCATCCGATCGCCGGCTCGGCATTTGTCATGGCTACAACGGGGTATCGCCTGCCGGATGTGATCATGGACATTGCTCTAGACGCAGAAGGTCGTGGTGACTATGTCTATGTAACCCGCAGGGTGGCGAAACAGAAGAAGATGGCGGCCAAAGACATACCAGTCACCTATTCGCCCTGGTACGCGTTTGATCCCGAAGACCCCGGTATGCTTGGTTATGATTACTGCACGCCTGATTACGTCATGGGGTCCCTGATTGTAGACCCGCGTCTTCCCCGGGTAACTTCTCACTTGTATACCAAAGGCCAGGATCTGAAAGAAGGCATCCCCGCACTAACTGCACAAAACCGGTATCACGCGATTGTGTTTGCCAGCGATATCAACGCGCGAGTCGTGCCTCAGTGCGAAGGGCTGGGGAACCACAAGACCTACGGCCAACAACAGGCCGTGCAACACAAAAACGTCTTACTGGTACAGCGTCATGCAAAAGCAAAAACCACCGGCGATATGCGGGTCATCTTTGGCGGCAAGGGAATGAAACAACGGTTGGTGGAGCGCAACGGCTGGCTGATCCTGAAGGAAGGAAACGCCAGGCTCGGCGTCAAAGGATTCTCACAAACAAAGCCGAACGAAAGCTGCGGAAGTAAATGGGACAATGGCGTCATTCTGCGCATGAAGAACGACAACGCGCCGGTGGCCTTTGTCGCTGGGCGAAACAAGGACTTCGCCGATCTCGCTGCATTCACCAAGTATCTGCAGGGATTCGTAGGTAATCCTGAGAATGGCTGGTTCACCTTATCCCACGGCACCCAGGGATCCCTTTCCCTGCATCTGAAATCAGATGCACTTCCCAAGGTCAATGGCAAACCCATCGACCTACGGCCCAAAATGCTCTTTGACGGTCCGTTCATGAGTTCGGAGCACGACAGCGGAAGCGTCACGATCCGCAAAGGCCGGCGCGAGCTGAAGATCGATATGAATAAGTAAGGACGAACCATGAAGTGGTCTCCCTGCTCGAGCCAGACAGTGAACTCTACAACACCGGAATTGTAGACATGTTCCACCGCCATCCAAAGATGTACGTGATCCGACCGCAGTTCTTTCTTCCCATGATTACCCTGCTGCGAAATGCCGCGATGAACGCCCTGAAATACAAGGCAGAGCTCGCGCCGGTCAAGGCGCAGGATGTTACCGTCAAGAAATTGACCCGACGCAACCCGACGATGGCGACCAAGTTTGAGGCCCTCAAGGATCAAGAGCCTTCCGATACTGAATAATACGTGAGGACAGGAACCCCATCCATTTAACCGGACCCTTCGTTCCTGAGGATCTGCAACGGCGGCTGACTGGCAATCCCGTGACTGAGCCACATGCCGACAACAACCGTGATCGCGACCACCGAGCCGGCCCCTGTCGCGAGCAGCAGCCAGGGAATCTGGTAAGCGTCTCCGTCGAATACGAGGTTGCCGAGCAAAACGCTTGCGGTGAGGGCGAGGATCGAGCCTGCCACGGTGGCCATCAGTGCCAGCAGGGCGTATTCGACCGCGAGTATTTGCGATATCTGTCTGCGGGTCGCGCCGAGGGTGCGCAGCAGGACGCTTTCCCGGATCCGGATCCGGCGCCCGGCGAGGATGGATGCCAGCAGGACGATGGCCCCGGTAATCACCGTAAACAGGGCCATGACCCGGATGGTTTTGCCCGCCGTGTTAAGAATCGACTGCACCGTCTTGAGAATCAGACTGAGATCGATCGTGTTGACGTAGGGCAAACGCTCGAACACCGACTGCTGCAGGTCCGCCGTCGCGTCGTCATCCGGGGAATGGGCAGCGAGCACATTAAAGGAGACGTAGGATTCGAGGGTCCCGGTGGGGAACACGATAAAGAAATTCAAGTTCATGCTACGCCAGTCGACTTCCCGCAAACTGGCGATACGGAGTTTCCGGCTCTCTCCGAAGCCCTCGATGGCAATCGTCACCTCGTCACCCAGCTGCAACCCCAGGTCGGTGGCCAGTTTCTTTTCAAAGCTGACGGGGATGGCCTCATCGTACCTGAGGCCGCCCGCGGTTCCTATCCATTCACCCGCCGTCACTTTTTCGGTTTCGGACAATGTTTCGCGGTAGGTGGAGCGGAACTCCCTGCGGAGGATCCACTTGGGAATACGATGCTCGCCGGCGGCCGGCTCACCGACGAGTTCCGAGACAGGCCGACCTTTGATGTGCGTCAAGCGCATCTGCACAATGGGGGCATTGCCGATTAGTTTGACCCCGCTGGCGGCGATCATTTGCCCGACTTCCTGAATTTCCTCCGGTGGCACATCGACCATAAACAGATTGGGCCGATTGTCCATTCGCACGGGGTCAAGCCACTGCAGAAGAATATTCTGCATCAGTATGAGTGTGAAGATGAAGAAGGTGCCCAAGCCGATCGACACCATGAACAGGCCGGTTTGGTTGTTGGGTCGGTGTAAGCTGGCAATGCCTTGTCGAATGACAAACGGCCAGGATGGCCGGGCTATTTTCCTGGTGAACCAACGCAGCACCTTACCGGTAGCGATCAGGAATAAAAATGCCAGTACAAGGAACACAATGTAGCCCAGGGATGTTTGCCAACCATGGGCGGCATCCCGGGTATCGAGCCA
>JARFRT010000200.1 GCA_029287105.1 Akkermansiaceae bacterium
CGGAATTTGCAAAATCTATTATTCACCGCTTGTTGGTGCAAGTCAGGGCTTGCATGGGTGCTTAAGAATGATTAAATACCGCTCACCCCCGCCTTTTCACCACCCATTTTTCGACGACCTCACCCATGGACGAAACAGACTTAACACCGGAGAACACACCGGACGACGATACCTCCCATGAGCATGAAAGCCTGCGTGGGATGTACTCGGATTACTTTCTCGATTACGCCAGTTACGTGATCATGGAGCGCGCCGTGCCGCACCTGGGGGACGGCTTGAAGCCAGTGCAACGCCGGATTCTGCACTCGATGAAAGAACTCGAGGACGGCCGCTATAACAAGGTGGCAAACGTGGTCGGAAACACGATGAAGTACCACCCGCACGGTGATACATCCATCGGGGACGCCATGGTGCAGTTGGGCCAGAAGGAACTGCTCATCGATACCCAGGGAAACTGGGGCAATGTGCTCACCGGCGATAAGGCCGCGGCGCCGCGATACATCGAGGCGCGCCTGACACCCTTTGCCCTGGAGGTCGCTTTCAATCCGAAAACCACCGAGTGGACGCGGAGTTATGATGGTCGCAACAAGGAGCCCGTCACCCTGCCGCTTAAATTCCCCCTGTTGTTGGCACAGGGTGTCGAGGGCATCGCCGTCGGGCTCGCATGCAAGATGCTGCCGCACAATTTTATCGAGCTGCTTGAGGCCTGTATCGCGGCTCTGCGCAAGCAACCCTTCGAGCTGGTGCCCGATTTCCCGACGGGCGGCCTGATGGACGCAAGCAACTACAATGACGGTCTGCGCGGTGGAAAAATCCGGGTCCGGGCGGAAATAAAGATTGAGAAAAAAAGGATCCTCCGCATCACCCAGGTGCCGTTCGGCGTCACCACCGGCAGTCTGATGGACAACATCGTGGCGGCCAATGAGAAGGGGAAGATCAAGATTTCCAAAATCGAGGACAACACGGCGGCGGAGGCGGATATCCTGATCCATCTTCCCGCCGGTGCCGACTCCGAGATGGCGCGTGACTCACTCTACGCCTTCACCGACTGTGAAACGTCGATTTCTCCGAATGCCTGTGTCATTTACAAGGGGAAGCCCCGCTTCATCGGTGTGACCGAGATGCTCAAACACAGCGCGACCCAGACCAAGGAGCTGCTGAAACTCGAACTCGAGATCCGCCTCGGCGAACTCCAGGAAAAGTGGCACTTCAGCTCGC
This sequence comes from Akkermansiaceae bacterium, assembly GCA_029287105.1. Lineage (GTDB taxonomy): Bacteria > Verrucomicrobiota > Verrucomicrobiia > Verrucomicrobiales > Akkermansiaceae > Oceaniferula. The sequence continues at coordinate 1,219 of JARFRT010000200.1, forward strand.
TCGAGAAAATTTTCATCGAGAACCGGATCTACCGCGACATCGAGGAGTGCGAAACCTGGCAGGCCGTGATTGATGCGATCGACAAGGGTTTGGACCCCTTCAAAAAACTCCTCCAGCGCGCGGTCACCGAGGAGGACATCATTCGCCTCACTGAGATCAAAATCAAGCGGATCTCTAAGTTCGACGGGTTCAAGGCCGACGAGGCGATCAAGGCACTGGAAGACGAGATCGGGGAGGTGGATAAAAACCTGCGCAACCTCACCCGCTACGCGGTCGCATACTTCAACAACCTGATCAAAAAATACGGCAAGGGCCGAGAGCGCCGCACGGAAATCACGTCGTTTGGCGTGGTCAACCGCACCCAAGTCGTCGCCACCAACGAGACCCTTTTCCTCGACCGAAAAAATGGCTTTGCCGGATGGGGCCTCAAAAAAGAGGAGAGTGTGGAAAAATGCTCACGGATCGACGACATCATCGCCATCGACGGCGCGGGCAAAATGCGTGTGCTCAAAATCGCCGACAAGGCATTCGTCGGCAAGCGCCCGCAGTATGTCGCCATTTTCCGCAAGGAGCAGGACAAGATCTACTCGATGATCTACCGCGACGGGCGCCAAGGCGCCACCTACGCGAAGCGGTTCCGCATCGGCGGCGTCACCCGCGACAAGGAATACGATCTCACCAAGGGCACCCCGGGGACACGTGTGCTCTACCTCGCCGTGCATAACACGGAAGAGGATAGTGCCGCCAATCTCGTGATGATCCACCTGAAGCCGGCGCTCCGGCTCCGCAACGTCTCGCGCCCGTTCTCCTTCGGCGAACTCGCCATCAAAGGCCGTGGCGTCAAGGGGAACCTGGTCACCAAACACGCCGTCGATCGCGTCGTCCGCGCCCCCAAAGACTCACCAGAGGACCCGCCGGAGGACACCCTGGTCCTCGAACCCTAAGAGGGGAAAGAAGAGGGTAATGAAAAATATCGACCCCAGAGCTTGACGCGGAGGGCGAAATTAGTGATACTGTTCGCATGAACAAAATCATCCTTACCTCGCAGGCCGTTTTCGATGCTGTCAAATCCACCCTCAGTGGCGCCGCCGCACGGGTCTCTTGCCTGGTGCACGGCAAATCCTACCACCGTGACCACGGCCCCCAATGGCAACAACTTGAACTCCCCTTTTCCAGAACACCCGTCAAACGCTGGAACCGCTAGGGCAGGAGTCGGGAGTCAGGAGTCGGGAGTCAGGAGTCGGGAGTCGGGAGTCAGGAGTCAGGAGTCAGGAGTCAGGAGTCAGGCATCGTAGCGCGACCGTCCCGGTCGCTCTACCCCCGCCGGCGCAGCCGCACGCCATTTCCCATTTCCCATTTCCCATTTCCCATTTCCCATTTCCTAATCCCGACTTCCCGACTTCCCGACTTCCCGACTTCCCGACTTCCCGACTTCAAGACTTCAAGACTTCAAGACTTCAAGACTTCAAGACTTCAAGACAGGAATCACACTTGCGAAAAATGCCCGTGTCGAGCAACATGGGCACATGCGTCTCTACAGCACTAATAGCCCCGATACCTATGTCGACTTCGGCGAAGCTGTCCTCCGGTCCCTGCCGACCGATAACGGGCTCTATATGCCTGAACACATACCGCAGCTCGATGACACATTCTGGCAGGAGTGGAGGACACTCAGTTTCCATGAAATGGCGTGCCGGGTTGTCTCGACGCTGCTGCAAGGTGCCATCCCGGAAGACAAGCTGACAGCCATCATCGCTGACGCGCTGAATTTCCCCGCGCCGGTGGTTAGCCTGGATGACAAGTACCGCGTGCTGGAGCTGTTCCACGGGCCGACGCTTGCCTTCAAGGATTTTGGCGCCCGATTTATGGCCCGTGTGATGGCCTGGTTGACGCGTGACGACGACCAAACACTCACGGTGTTGGTGGCCACCTCGGGTGATACCGGCGGTGCCGTGGCCAGCGCCTTCCACAACGTTCCCGGCACCCGAGTCATCATCCTCTACCCGTCCGGCAAGGTCAGCGGGCTTCAGGAAAAACAACTCACCGCCCTCGGTGGCAACATCACCGCGTTGGAAATTGATGGTAGCTTCGACGATTGCCAGCGGATGGTCAAAGCCGCATTTCTCGATCAGAAAACCTCCCTCGCCTGCAACCTGACCTCGGCGAATTCGATCAACATCGCGCGCCTCATCCCGCAGATGCTCTACTACTTCGAGTCGGCCCGCCAGCTTGACAAGCCGCCCGTGTTTGTGATCCCCAGCGGCAACTTCGGTAACCTGACCGCGCTGCTGCTCGCCACCCGGATGGGGCTGCCCGTGGCACATATCGTGGCCGCCACCAACATCAACGACGTTGTGCCCGAGTATCTCGAAACTTCAGAATACAGCCCCCGACCCTCCGTCGCCACCCTGTCCAATGCCATGGACGTGGGGGACCCGAGCAATTTCACTCGGATGCAGGAGTTGTTCGGCAACGACTGGAAGGCGATGACCGATAAGATCACCGGCTTTGCCTCAAACGACGCCGGCACCCGCGCCGCCATCCGCGAGGTCTGCGAAAAATTTGGCTATGTCATCGACCCCCACGGTGCGGTCGGCTACCTCGCCGCCAAAGCCTGGCTGGCGAACCACCCGGACGACACCACCGTCATCCTCGAAACCGCCCACCCGGCGAAGTTCCCCGAAACCATTGCCGAGGAGCTTGGCCCGGACGCCCTGGACATCCCCGAACGGCTCGCCTGCCTCGCCGACGAGCCCAAGGTCTCCATCCCCATGGCCGCCGACCCCACCGACCTGATCACGTGGCTCAACCAGCCGTAAAAGAGGTTTTCAACCTCTTTCCCACCGTAGAAGGGCTTTCCAGACTCCTACCAGACCCGAATGGCACTTAGATAAGGCGATTTACCACCTTCTCCAACGGAGAAATTCATACCAGCCCCGGGAAAAGGCACCGCCTGCATCCCGGGGTTAATCGTAGTGAAACGTATGTTGGCTGAAGGCCAACCTCATGCATCCGGAATCATTGTATAAGTATGAGTCTAGCCTTCAGCCAGAAATTCACCTCCTATGATTTTCTGGGGTTGTGCTCCTTGGTCACCTACCCCGGCTGATATGAAAATGACCTTCAGTCATACTTATTAGGTCGGCGAAAAGACCCTTAACCAAGTGCCATTCCTGCCGGACCCATATCTGCCGCGTCCGGGAAATAGACCGTTTGTGGGAAACCCGATTATTCCTGCTACATCAGCTTCGGGCATGGCCGGGGGAAATCATTTGAAACATCCCACGGGAGGTGGCATGGTGCCCGGGTTATGACGGACGCCCGACGACACACCAACCGCCCCCTCCGGCAATGCTGTGGCCTGTGTGCCGTGGGGGTGGCCCTGGTCTGGACGCCTTTGGCGATAGCGCCCGCCGATGCCGCGCCGGCACACGACAGCAAGGCCAGCGCGCCGGTCCCCGAGGAGAAACTCCTCGCCGCTGCCCGCCAGATCGACATCCGAGTGGCGAAGATTTTCAAGAAAAAGGGGCTGAGCATTCCGCGCGATGCCAGTGACCCCGTGTTTTTGCGCCGCAGTTTTTTGCTCGCTGTCGGACGTATCCCGACCGTGGAGGAGGCGCGCGTGTTCCTTGAGTCGGATGATCCTAACAAACGTGTCCTGGTGACGCGCTACCTGATGCATTCAAAGGGCTACGAGAGTCACATGGGCAACTGGCTCGTCGATATGCTGCGGGTCCGCGAAAACTTTCAGAACGGTCGCAGTGCAGCACCTTACATGCAGTGGGTGCGCCAGGCCGTGAACGACAACCAGCCCTTCGATGTCATGGCGCGCGAACTGCTTTCCGCCCAGGGTGGCATCTGGCAAAATGGCGCCGTGGGCTATTACATCCGCGACAAGGGTATGCCCCTCGATAACATGTCGAACAGCATGCGCCTTTTCCTCGGCACCCGCATGGAATGTGCCCAGTGCCACGACCACCCGTTCGCCGACTGGGAACGGATGGACTTTTACCGGTTGGCCGCATTCACCAACAATCAGAACGAGATCAATCGCAAGGTCTGGAACTCGGTGTGGCGTGAGATTCGCGATGCCAAACAGGAGCGCAGCCCGCTCGGCCGGATGGTCCGCTATCTCGGCGACGAGGTGTACTACCCCAGCCTGAGCGGCGGGGGGAGCGGCCGGATCAAACTGCCCACCGACTACCAATACAATGACGGCGACCCGGGTGAATGGGTCAGCGCACGCACCCCGTCCGAAAAAACCTTCGGAAAAGGCGTGCGGATGTCGAAGCGGAAAGATGATGACGATGGCCTTGAGCGCTTCGCCGGATGGGTGACGGACCCACGGAACGAACGCTTCGCCACCCTCATTGCCAACCGCATGTGGAAACGCATCATCGGCACCGGGCTCTTTGAGCCGGTTGATGAATATGTGGTGCCGGAAGAAACCACCTCGCCCGAGCTCACCCGATACCTTGCCGAGCTCATGCAGGAGTTGAACTACGACCTCAAAGCCTATCAACACACCCTGATGCTGACCCGCGTCTACGCGTTCGAGTCGTCCAAGCGGGAATTGTCCCCCGGCGAAAAACCCCTGTTTGACGGTAGGAAAATCCGCCGGATGAGCGCCGAGCAATACTGGGACTCCCTGGTCACCCTGATCGCCGGAAACCCGGACAAGCTGCCGACCCGGGGCGCCTCGGATGCCATCTATTACGGCAACCGACCGGTCCTCGTCGGGGAAATGAACATGCCCACCCTGCAAAAGGAGGTGCTCGCCATCGACTCCCCGAAACAACTGCGCAGCTATGCCCGGGACTTACTCGCCCGCATCCAGAAAGGCGGCACCAAGGCGGGGCGAAAAAACAACGACATGATGATGCGCCGCCGCGGCGCCCGCGGCGCCCTCACCGGCATCGCCCGCGCGTCCGAACTCGAGTCGCCGGCACCCAAGGGGCACGTCCTCCAGATTTTCGGCCAGTCGGACCGAATATTGTTAGATTCCGCAACCCGGGAGGCCAATGCCACCCAAGTCCTCTCGATGCTCAATGGCCAGGTCGAGAAACTCGTCGTCGCCAACGACCGGGCCAACATCCACAGCCTCTCGCAGGGAAGCGTCCAGGACCGGATCCGGTCCCTCTTTCTCGGCACCCTGTCACGCCCTCCCAGCCCCCAGGAAATGAAGCTCATGCAAGCCGAGATCGCCGCCCGCGGCGAAGCCGGCTATCGCAACATCGTCTCCGCCCTGATCAACACCCGCGAATTCATCTTCATCCCGTAGCCAAACCCCCCCGCCGCCCCAGCGGCGCAATCCCCAATCCCCATTTTCCAATCCCCATTTCCCATTTCCCAATTTCCAATTTCCAATTTCCAATCTACTCATGAAAGACCCACTCCTCCAGTCCGATGAAATCACCCGCCGTGGTTTTATCATGAACGCCGCCCGCACGTATCTCGGGGTCGGCATCGCCCCCCTGCTCGGCGGCACGCTGACGAGCCATGCCGCGGCGCAGGCCAAAGGGGCTGGCGGCACGGCGGAAGCCGTCATCTTCCTCAACATGTCCGGCGGCATGAGCCACATCGATACCTTTGATGTCAAGCCTAACAAAAAAGAGGTGCAGGGGCCGGTCGAGGCCATCAACACCGCGGCCGATGGTATCCAAATCAGCCAGTACCTGCCCAAAACGGCTGCCGTGATGGACAAAATCTGCATCATCCGCTCGATGTCTTCAGAAAATGGTGCCCACGACCGCGGCCAGTACATTTTACACCGCAGCTACGCACCCCGGGGGACTATCGTCCACCCGACACTGGGAGCATGGGCGATGAAACTCAGGGGGCGCAAAAACAAGGAGATCCCGGGCTTTGTCACCGTCGGTGGCAGCACCGCCAATGCCTCCGCCGGATTTTTTGGAGTCAAGTACGCCGGCGTCCCCCTCGGCCGACCCGACGAGGGGCTCAAGGACAGCGTGCGCGCCGACTCGGTTTCCGAGCAGGACTTCGACCGCCGACTCAAACTCGCGGACACCCTGAACCAGGATTTCCACAGGAAACACCAAAATGTCGAGGCCGAGTCCTATGATGAACTTTACAAGGAAGCCGTGCGGCTGATGCGCAGTGATGACCTCAAGGCCTTTGATATCGCCCGCGAGCCGCAGTCGTCCCGCGACGCTTACGGCAACAATGCCTTCGGCCAGGGCTGCCTGCTCGCCCGCCGGCTCGTCGAGCACGGCGTGCGCTATGTCGAGGTCAACCTCGGTGGCTGGGACACCCACTATGACAACTTCACCGCCGTCGAAGCCCGTTGCCAGGTGCTCGACCGGGCCTACGCCAACCTCCTCATCGAACTCGAGGCCAAGGGCCTGCTGCCGAGTACCATCGTCGCCCTCAGTTCCGAGTTCGGGCGCTCGCCGAACATCGTCGCCGAACACAACAACGGCCGCGACCACCACCCGTCCGCCTTTTCCAGCCTGCTCGCCGGCGGCGGGATCAAGGGCGGTGTGGTCCACGGAAGCACCGACTCCAAAGGCAACCGGGTCAAAAAGGGTAAAGTCAGCATCGAGGACTTCAACGCCACCATCGCCCACGGCCTTGGCCTCGACGTCAGCGCCGTCCTCCACTCACCATCCGGCCGGCCCTTCCAGGTCGCCCACAAAGGCAAACCCGTCAAAGAGCTGTTTGCCTGACGCAAAAATAGGCAATTTTTCCCTTGTCAGTCCGTGCAACGACACGTAAGAACTCCCCGCCTCCGCAGCAATGCTGCCAAGGCACACCCATGACATGACCAGCATGCGGTGGATAAACATCCCTTAAGGGTAGGTGGCCGAGTGGTTAAAGGCGGCAGACTGTAAATCTGCTCTCGTATGAGTACGCTGGTTCGAATCCAGCCCTGCCCACCACTTTATAATGAAGGAGTTACGAGAAATCGTAGCTCCTTTTTTGATGCTAGAGAATTCCGTGATGGGCAGATGATGGGCAGTTTCATTAGCCCTGATATGTCGCCATCCGTCCTTATTTGGCATTCACAAAAAACGTGTATTTCCGTGATTGAATTTACTACGGCAATTCTAATCAAATGCCATTGACCACGATTTGATCGATATCGTGTTCACGAAAACGAACGGTGTCCCTCAAATAGACCTTCTTCAAAATGCCTTCCTTAGCCAGCCTGTCGACCGTGCGAGTGGAGACAGATAGACGCTTCGCCACCATTTGTTTGGTGATAAGCCTCTCGCTGCTTGTCTGTGGAAGTTCGTGCATCGTCACTATGGGGTTGTTCCCTGATGAAAAGAGTCCAATCCCTTCGATTTTAAACCGTAAATCTTCCCTAAATCGTTTTACCCGCAAGGGCGAGCTTGTTTTCCTTTCCAAGTCGTTGCCTAGCGGTTTCCCTGAATATCAGATTCCAACCTCGCAAAGCGATTAGATAAGCGCCAAACTAACACCGCAGATATCCAAGAAGTAGCAATCGCCTATCTTTATGTAGGTAGAGATTTCACATCGTATTTATATTCAAACAACACGAGCCAAAGAAAAAAGAAAAAAACCATCCCTACCCAGCAATAATTACGAGGTAGATGGTGGAGGTATGATGCCTCGAAGATTTAGACCGACGATTTATGAAG
>JARFRT010000209.1 GCA_029287105.1 Akkermansiaceae bacterium
CCTTGAGATACATGAAAATAAAAACACTCCTCATTGCAGCGATGTCACTGTCCGCCTCTGCCCTGTCACAGGCATTCACCATCGACTTCAATGCACTCGACGTTCCATCCGGGACAACCATAACTGCAGCTTCGCCCCTTACGGTCGATGTCGCTGGCTACGGTGATGTCAAGTTTGAGGTCGGCGGCTCCGATGTTGTGCAAGTAGGTGACACCTACCAAAACGACGCAGGAACCACGATCGTGAACTCTCTCGAAATGGATGCCGGAGACACGGTTTTGGTCACCTTCCTAGGACCTGAGGCATTGAATGTCGATTTTGATATCGCCGGCCTGACCCCTGGAGAAGAGTCCGTGCAAATCACCCAGCACGCCATCCGCACGTTTGAGTTCCAGGTGAACACCATCGGGAACCCCGGCAGCGACGGCGCGGGTATCGCAGCAGTCAGTTGGACGGCAGTCCCTGAGCCAAGCAGCGCCCTTCTCGGTATGCTCGGTTTCAGTGCCCTCGTTCTCAGACGCCGCCGATAAAACCATCCCGGTGAGATGGGAACCTCCGTTCCTGATCGCACCGCGAGTAAAAAAAATCCTGTTAGCGGCCCGCTGCTGACGGGATTTTTTGTGTCCCGATTTTTTACTTTCAGAACAGCCCTTAAGCAGTCAACCTGCCGCTTATGAAGCACCTGATCCTACTTACCCTCCTGCTGATCCCCGCCGCCGGCATGGCCAGCGGAAAAAAAACCCCTCCGGCATCCATCTCGTTCCATATGGAAGGTTCGGCAGCCGAAGGGCCGAAGTTTGTCCGGAAAGTACAGACGCTCGCGGGGGAAAAGCATTTCCGCAAAGTTCCCGAGATCGGCACCAAAGACATTGTTGCATTCAGCCCCTTCCCAGCAGATGACAAACTCACCTACGGTATTGTTTTCAAACTCAATGCCAAGGCTTCAAACAGGCTTATGGCGAGCACGACCATGAACCAGGGGAAACTGCTTCTTGCACTTGTCAATGGTCAGGCCCTGGGTGTGGTTCGCATCGACCAGCCGGTCAAGGACGGTATGCTGGTTATCTGGAGCGGCGTCCAGCAGCAGGAAATCAAGCTTTACGACAAGGTGGCGCCACGCATCGGGGAGGATCCCAAGGCCTGGAAAAAGCGCCTCAAGGAAATGAAGAAGAAAAAGAAGAAGTAATTCAGCCGGCGCGCACTATTTCAGCTTATGAAGTCCCCCGCACGATCCCTCCTCTGCCTGCTTGCCATCGTGGCGCCCCTGCCGGCGTGGGGAGCGTCCCCTGGCCCGATCTCATTACCCACGGTCAACGATCACCTCTATCATGGCGGAGGGGACAAGTTTTACATGTTTGTCCACCGCAACTTTGAAGGGCAAGCGTCCCGCGCCTGGACAGCAGGCAAATACGGATTTGTCCGAAATCTCAAACGCACCGAGGACGGACTGATCGGCACCAGGTTTCACGAGGGCATCGACATCAAACCCATCAAGCGCGACCGCTCCGGCAAACCGCTCGACGAGGTAGTCGCGATCGCCCCCGGTGTCATTGCCTATACCAACATGAGCTCCAGTCGGAGTAATTATGGCAAGTATGTCGTGGTCGAGCACCTCTGGGGCTGCGGCCCGGTGTTCAGCCTCTATGCGCATCTCTCCGACGTGGCGGTCAAAGCGGGTCAGCGAGTCACCCAAGGGCAGAGCCTCGGCAAGCTCGGCTATACCGGCGCAGGCATCAGCCGGGAGCGGGCCCATCTCCACCTGGAGCTTAACCTCCTGCTTTCGACACGCTTTTCGGTTTGGCACGACAAGCACTTCGGCACCAAGAACTACCACGGCAAGCACAACGGGATCAATATGGCCGGGCTCGATATCGCAGCATTCTACATGGCTCAGCAGCGCAATAAGTCACTGACCTTACCCGGGTTTGCCCAAACCATCCCGGTTCACTACAAGGTCACGGTTCCGCGTCACGGGCCGCTCGAGATGGTGACCCGTTACCCCTGGCTGGCCCGTGGTGATCATCGGTCCCGCTCCCCTTCGTGGGAAATCTCATTCAGCGCCTCGGGATTTCCGCTTGTGGTCAGCCCGAGCAGCCGGGCGGTGAGCGAGCCTCGCGTCAGCTCCATTCGCCAATGCCGCTCGAAGCATGAATACCGCACCAAGGGATTTATAAGCGGCACGGGATACCGCGCCACGCTGAGTAAAACCGGCAAGCGCTTTATCGAACTGGTCACCGGGACATTTTAGTCCGCATTCTGCATCATCGGTTCGCTCGGTTCGCGCATCGCCGCTGACGCCCCCCTGTTGTTCACGGTGACTCGCGCTGCTCCTTCATGGTATTTTCCCAGCGCTTGCGAAAATTCCCGTTGACCTCGGACAGCTTGCTGGCGGCGGGCTTTGCCTTGTCCTTCTTCCCCGTAAGCCATAGGTAGCAAACGGCCTGCTCGGTCCTCAGCTGGCCTTCCATGGTGGTCAGCGTCTGGGAAAATACCTTCTGATACATCGAGAGTACGCTGTCGGGCTGGATTGCCGACCAGGGAAGGAACATCTCACCACTCCCCCCCCTGACAGCCACCCCCCCTTTGCGGGAACGGAGCATTCGCTGGTAGACCTGACCATCCATGGTGTCAATCCGCACCGCCACCCC
>JARFRT010000280.1 GCA_029287105.1 Akkermansiaceae bacterium
AAAGCGACGAAGGGCGACGCCGCTTCGCTACGCTGCCCGTGAACCCCCAAAGGGATTGACGCGCGATGATTTCTGGTTGTTGAGTCGGTCTCACGGGATCCGACTCCCGACTCCTGACTCATGCCTCCCGTCTCCGGACTCCCTACTCCCGACTCCCGACTCCTGACTCCCGACTCCTGTCTCCCGACTACTGACTCCCGACTCCCGGCTCCCGACTCCCGACTCCCGACTCCTGACTCCGCCCTACTCGGGCACGACGCGGGCCTTGGGCGGTTTGCGGAAGAGCGGGTCTTTTTTGCCACGCGCCGGGGTGGTGAACATGGTGGTTTGCCACTTGGGGTCGGTGACGGAGCCTATGCCTTTGAACTGGAAAAGTCCCATGAAGGGTCTCAATGGCAGGGCAAAAAATCCGAACAAGCCACGTGCATTCATCCGGACGAGCATGTCGATTTCCTTTTTCTGGAGGTCGATGTGCCCTTCGCCTGTGAACTTCAGCGAGCGTGTTGTTGCGAGGAAATCGTTGGAGTACATGATGCCGTCCTTAATGACATAGGAACAGGAAGCGTCCTTGGCCTTTTCCTCCGTTGGGTTTCTCTTGCCGAGCACGACACCCATCAATTGGGAAATGGGACCCAGCATCGGGACGGAAAACAGGTTGCCCTTTTCCAGAGCCAGCGACCCCTTACCGTTGAACATGCGCATGTTGTCGTCCTCGCCCGTAAAATCGATCCGGCCGGTGAGCAATCCTCGCTCGGCCTCAAACGCATAGCGGGTGCCGATGTCCTTGAGATGCAGTCGGCGCCATTGCATCTCCCCCTTATAACGCGTGCGGGTCTCGTGGGAGGTGTCAACGATGAGGTTACCGCTGCAGGCACCTTGAAAAGTTTGAAATTTCAGGTCACTGACCGATACTCGGTCGTCGTAGATTTTCACCTCTGCCTTTGTTCTGAGCATGGTGAGGGGTTCGTCGAGAAAGACGTAGTCCATCGAGCCATGGCTACTGACGTCGATCTTGAAATCCGTCTGGTCGCCGCCTCTTCTGAGGTCGAATGCCCCGCTTGCCCTGAGGAGCGGCGGGCGGTGGAAGCGGTATTCCTCGACATGATCGGCTACCTTCGGCGCGAAAAGGCGCACGATGGGTGCCGGCCACGCCGTGCCGGTGATGTTGGTGAGGCTGACCAGATTCTGCTCGGCATCCACGGTGATGGAGTCCGCGGTCACGCGGGCCGATGTCGGGCCGCCATGGTTTTTTCTGAGTATGTAATCCGTATAATCGAAGTTTGCCCGGATGTTGGAAAACTGCGAGTTAAGTCCACTGAGTGCATAGTTGCCGCTCAGGCTGTGCAAGCGGGTATCCATAAAGGAGAAGTTTTCCAGCTTGGCAACACCCGTGGCCACCCAGTCGGTCAGATCGTTTCGGTTCATCGTGCCCTTGGCGGTGATATGAACCTTGGATTCAGGCGAGAAGGAGGTGCTCCTCAACGTCGCCTCGATGGAAGAGTCGCGGAGAAAGGGGGCATAAGCGGAAAGCGGCAGCGTGGAATCGGCCTCATAGCGGATCCCCTCGCTTTTCAGCAAAATCCGTCCCTTGAGCTCACCCTCGGCATGGATCGCGTGCAGACCGGTGAGGAAGGCGTCGCGGCCGTGTGACGAGAAATCGGTTTTAAGGTGCTTGAAATGTGACCCGAGACAGGTGAAATCGGCAATTTCCGCATCACCGGTGATAAGCACGTCCGGGCTGTAGTTTTCATCGAAACTGATCTTGCCGGTGCAGTTGATGGTGGGTGGGGAGGAAAAGGTGAGCTCTTGCGCGACATCGATGTCGAAGAGTTTGCGAGCCAGCATCTGCAGGTGCAGCGTGGACGAGGCTTCGAAGCGTCCCACGCGCAGGGCCGGGTGGTAGTCGGCCCTGGCCGTGATTTTGCCCGCACTGCCTTCGAGGGAAATGGTGTCGAGGACAACGGCCTTGTTCTTGTAATCGCCACTGACTTTGACATTACGCAGGATCACGCTGCGGCGCTCGAGTTCTTCGGCGGTAAGTGTGAAATCCATTCTGGCCGAGTCCGGGTTGTCGATGTTTCCTTCAAGGTAGAGGTCGAGTCGCGGTGGTTTGCCCTGGGGCCAATGCCATTGGTTGATTTCCTGGATAATGCGTGCGATGAGTTTGACGCGTGCCACCCGCACGTCCTTGAGGGGTTTCGGCTGCTTGGTGGCTCCCAGATGATCACTCCAGATGTGGGCATCCATAAAGATTCGGATGCCCGCGACCACGCCTGAAACCTTCCGGGCTTCCACGGTGCGTTTGGTGGGCAGGTAGATGTCGCCCCGAAGGTCGTTCATGGTGACGCGCGGACCGTCAGGATCATCCGGGTCGAGAGGCAGCGATATATCGGCTTCCTTCAGGGCGATTTTGTTCACCCGTACGATTCCGCGCATGAGCTTGGTCTTGTCGACGTCGATGACGAGGTGTTCGAGTCTGGCGACGACATCCTCGCGGCTGTCATCGGCATAGACGCGCACGCCCTTGGCGATCATCCCGCGGGAAGGGTCGAAGCTCAAGCTCTCGAAATCCGCGACAATGCCGCGGTTTTCAAGCTCCTCGGCAATGCGGTCACGCCATTGGTCGTTAAGACCTGATTGATTCAGGTAGTAGACCCCGCCCACCAGTGTCCCGAGGACAAGCCCCATGCCGAGCACGAGAACAAATCGTAAGTGGGTGAGGATGCGCCTGCCGAGCATGAGGTGGCCAACCTAGCCTGAAAAAGCGGATGGCGCAAGGCAGCTCGATCGAGAATTTAGACTTCGGATCCGTCGTCGAGAATTTCACCGGCTTCGATCGCGGTCATGCGCTGGCGCTCCTCCTCATGGGAATGAATCTGCAGGCTGGCGTGGATGCCGTGCCGGATCGCGGCTGCCTTCATGACATTACGGATGGCGCTGGCGGTGAAGCCATTGCGGCCGATGAGCATTGCGACATCTGACTGTGCGACAATCAGGCGGAATCCGATGTGTTTTTCGTCCACTTCAGTCACCCGCAGCTGGGCCTGGTCGGGGTGTTCGATGAACTGCAGGGCGACAAACTGGAGGAAATCCTTAATCTGGTCTGTGGTCTCTTGCATGCCCTCACCATGGAATCGGGGCGATGAAATGTCGAGTCAAACCCCGCGCGGGTCAATAAATTGAGCCACTGACTCTTCTTAGTATTGACCCGAAACCCTCACTCGCTTAGGTAATCACGCATGAAGCTGGTTGGCGGACTGAAAGGTCCCGTCTCGCTTGACCCATGAGGGATCTCCCGCCACCATCCATTGCCCCGTCACCCCATCAACAACGAACAATAGAACAACAAATCATGAGTTTATCGAATCTTGCCATTGCAAAGACAGACGATCTGCCGATCCGGCACGAAGGTAGTGTGCACAGTGGCAAGGTGCGTTCGGTTTACTGGCTGACGGCTGAGGACAGTGCCAGGATCAGCGAGGAACGCGGCTATGATGTGGTTCCCGGCACCCTGCTTGGTGTGATGGTGATCAGTGACCGCATTTCCGCGTATGAGATCATTTGGCAAGGGGAGGACGGTTTGCTTGGGGTTCCCGGCAAGGGGGCGTCACTGAACGCGACGGCCTTGCATTGGTTCAAGGAATTTGAGAAAGCCGGCTTGGCAGGAAACCACATTCTGGAGTCGCCTCATCCCCTGGTGTGGATTGTCCAGAAGGCCGAACCCGTGATGGTCGAGGGGATTGCACGTCAGTACATCACCGGCAGCATGTGGCGCGGCTACGCCCGCGGTGAACGCAGTATTTGTGGTATCCCGTTGCCGGAGGGACTGGAAAACGGCCAGAAGCTGGATCAGCTATTGATCACGCCCTCAACCAAGGGGATCCTTTCCGGCATCCCCGGTGTGCCTGAAAAGGACGACGTGGATGTGAGCCGCGAGCAGATTCTGGCCCATTACGAAGCCTTCGCCTTCCATGCCCCTGAAGATGTGGCGTGTTATGAAACTTTGCTCTCCGAAGGGTTCAAGATCATCGCCGATCAGGCGGCCGATGCGGATCAGCTGCTGGTGGATACCAAGTTTGAGTTCGGCTATATCCCGAATGCCTCGGGCGATGGTTATTCCATGATTTATATCGATGAGGTCGGCACGCTGGATTCATCACGCTATTGGGATAAGTCGGCCTACGCCGATGGCCGTATTGTGGAAAACTCCAAGGAGATGTTCCGGAAGTTTTTGTGTGATTCCGTGCCCGATGCGGATGTGCTTCTGAATAAGGAGCGAATGGATGAGCGCGACCAACTGGGGAAGGCATTCAAGGTGCCGGTCGACGCCTTGATGGCGACCAGCGATCTCTACAAGAGCACGGCAGAAAAACTGACGGGCAAGCCGGTTCCGGAAATCACCCACGCCCGCCAGGAGATCCTGGACGCGCTTTCCGGATACGGAATTGTGGACTAAGACTGACCAAGACTGACCAAGACGGCACTAGCGCATCGACAATGCCTGGCCAATGAAATTGAGGATTTCGCCCCGGCCCTTGCCGGTTTTCGACGAGCAGGTGAAGATCCGCGGCATGCCGTCGCAGAAATCAGCCATGGCATCCTTGAACAGGCCAATGTTTTTCTCGACCGCACCCCACTTGACCTTGTCGGTCTTGGTAAATACGAGAACGAAGGGGATCTGGTAATGCACCAGCCAGCTGGTGAACTCGAGATCGAGCTTTTGCGGGGTGAGGCGGGAGTCGATCAAGACAAACACACAATCCCTGTTCTCACGATTGACCAGGTAGTCGGAGACAAACTCGTTGAACTTCTCACGGTCCTTGCCCGGTGCCTTGGCGTAGCCGTAACCGGGAAGGTCCACCAGGGTCCACTTTTTGTTGATCAGAAAGAAATTGATCAACCGGGTGCGGCCCGGCTTGCTGGAAACAATCGCAAGATCCTTCTTGTTGGTCAGCGTGTTGATCAGGGTGGACTTGCCGACGTTGGACCGGCCAATGAAGGCAAATTCCGGTAAAGTCGATTCCGGACAGCTTTCGAGGTCGGGGGAACTCGTCTCAAATGTGGCGGATTGTATTTGCATGCCCATTGATTGTCTGCAAATGGCCAACTAGCAAACTTAAAAATCCGGTCGATAAGAGTTGCTATTTTGGCCATTAGGGAGCATTCTCGCCTTGGATGGACAAAATAGAAGCTCTTAGCATGCGCAACCCGGACAGCTTGATCCATGTCATCGGCCAGCGCTTGCGCCGCCAGCGGCTGGCCAAAGGCTGGACGCAGCACGAACTTGCCGAGCGTGCCGGCGTCAGTGTGTCCACGCTCAAGCTGATGGAGCATGAGGGCAGGGGGTCGCTCCAGCGCCTCGCCAAGATCGCGGTGGTTCTCGGAATCGATGGCGATCTCCGGTCGCTGTTCAGCGGGCAACGTAGCTTTGATTCGCTGGAGGCGGTCGAACGCACCAAGCGCCAACGCGCCCCGCAGAGAAAACCCGCCGGTGGCACGAAGCAGCGGACAAAAAAGCCAATCGAGAAGGGAGCTCATGAAATCTGAAGTCATTTATCTCGGCGGCCGCGAGCATACGGTCATCGGCCATCTCGCCGAGTCTGTCGATGGCAGGGTGTTTTTTGAATACGACGCGGAATGGGTCGCGCGCGGCATGCAACTGTCACCTGTCTACCTGCCTAACGAAACCCTTGGCTCGGTGACCACACCGACGCCGGAGTTCGGCCCGCTTTTCGGACTTTTTGCCGACAGCCTCCCCGACTGGTGGGGGGAGCAAATGATGAAACGCTACTTCGGTGACAAGGGGATCCCTTGGAACAAGGTGACGGCACTCCAGAAACTTGCCTGTGCCGGCGGGCACGCCATGGGCGCCATCGGCTACCAACCACCGTTCGGCGGCGACACCTTTCGCGAGGAACTCACCGTCCAGGTCGCGGAGTTAGTGCAAAATGCGCA
This sequence comes from Akkermansiaceae bacterium, assembly GCA_029287105.1. Classification (GTDB taxonomy): domain Bacteria; phylum Verrucomicrobiota; class Verrucomicrobiia; order Verrucomicrobiales; family Akkermansiaceae; genus Oceaniferula. Next base: position 5,956 of record JARFRT010000280.1, read on the forward strand.
CGCATTCCTGCATGGCAGCACCGAGAAAATTCTCCCGGGTTTGATCCGCTCAGGCTTGTCACCCGGGGGCGCCCAGCCCAAGGTTTTGTTAGGTTTCAATCGGGATTTTTCACGAGCCATGGCAGGCGGCGGAAACATGCCCGGTGGATTCGAACGCTGGTTGTTGAAGTTCGATCTCGATGCCGAGTATGAACATGGCAAGGAGGAGTATGCCTACTCGATGATGGCACGCGCCGCGGGTATCCGGATGGCGGAGACCCACCTGCTGGTCGGTTCCGACGGGACCCACCATTTTCTTTCGAAACGCTTTGATCGGCCCGGCGATACGCGGCGGCACGTCCACACCTACTCCGGGCTCACGCACACGCTTGTTAGGGATGGTCTTGAGTATGGTGCGCTGATGGATCTCACCCGCGTGCTTACGGGGAGTGAGGTCGAGGTCGAGGAGGTGTTTCGCCGTGCCTGCTTTAATGTCTTTGCCGGCAATGATGATGATCACGGGAAGAATCACGCATTTCTGATGGATCTGGACGGGCAGTGGAAGGTTTCACCTGCCTATGATCTGACCAGCACATCAAACCCGCTCGTCAGTGGCATGCGGGCCGCTTCGGTGAATGGAAAAAGCGTCGGAGTCGGTCGGCTTGACCTGAAGCAACTGGGGGAGTCGCAGAGCGTGCGCAAAATCGACGAGACCATCGAGGAGGTTCTCGCGGCGATCAAAGACTGGCCGCGGTGGGCGGGAGAAGCGGGGTTGGGAAGATTCCGCGCCGAGCAGGTGCGCGATGAGATGCCGGGCACAGACGCTTGATGGAGGCGTGGCGGCTCCAATCCGGGTGCAAAGTTTCCAGGGATTTTACGAATTCGGCTCGCCAAAGCGGTAATGGCAGGTTTAGGCTCGGGATTATGATACGCTTATCGAATCGACTATTACTTGCCGCCGCCGGACTTTTTCTCATTACGCTTGACCTGCAGGCGGGCGAGTTTGAGTTGTCATTTCGAAGTCAAGCCGGGGGTTTTATATCGGGGCTCGATAAGAACCAGCGGGATGGCTGTCTCTTGGAGGTCGACGATAAGAGGAGATGGAAGATGCAGTACACCGGGGGCAAACGCGCGGGTATCAAGATCGGCGATCTCAATGCCAAACAGCGGGTGAAGCTGGAAAAGGTAATGCGCATGGTGCTGTCCGACGAGGGATGGACGATGGCGAACAAGGTGGCGCAACAAGATGGGCCAGAAGGGCTGGGAAAATACTGGGTGGCATGTTTTGGTGATCCGAGGACGGGAGACCCCTTTGCCTTCCGGATCGCCGAACACCACCTAACGGTGGTGCACCTGGAAGTGGCCAAGGGGGAAACCAAGGAATTCGGGCCAATCTTGCTGGGCGCGAATCCACCGAAACTCTGGCAGGCCGATGAAGAGGCGTTGATGCAGGTGTGGAACAAGATGGGAGCACCCAAACCTCTCATCAAGGAGAAAGCGGCCATTGCCAGCGAACCGATGCAGGCCGGCGAAGGTGTGCTGTTTGGCACCCTCAACGAGGAGGCCAGGTCGTCGATCAAAAAAGCCTGGGATCAGCGCCTGAGCATTTTCACCCCACCTATCCAGAAACGGATCAATCGACTTCACCAGGCGCGCGGCGGTTGGGAAAAGTCACGCGTCTCGTTCTACAAAGAAGGCGCCGAAAAACGCTGCGTCGACGGCGGACGGTGGGATTTCAAATGCGGCCTTCCCGGCATGGTCTGGGACTTCGAATCAAGCCGTGCGCACATTCATATGAGCCTTTGGGTGAAGTAGTTTTTTAGTCGTGAAGTCGTGAAGTCTGGAAGTCTTGAAGTCGTGAAGTCTTGAAGTCGGGAAGTCGGGAAGTCGGGAAGTCGGGGAGTCGGGGAGTCGGGGAGTCGGGGAGTCGGGGGTTAGGCGGCGATCCAGAAGTCGGTGCCTTCGGCTCGTCCGCTGGCGATGAGTGCCTTGCGGATGCGGTCGCCTGCGCCGCGCGTTCCCACGTAGCTCA
>JARFRT010000282.1 GCA_029287105.1 Akkermansiaceae bacterium
TGAAGGGTTTTGAACTCAAAAACCCCCTGCGCCTCCTTGCCGGTTAGACCGTCGATCGGGTAGAACCATTCCTTGTCGAAACGAACCGACCAGGGGCCTTTGACTTCCAGAGTGGTGGCAAGTGCGGCAAAGTTCTGCCCCTCGGATTTTCGGGTGACCGGTTTGCGGAACACGATGAACATCGAGCCGTGGGCTTCGAACTCAAGCGGCACGCTGGTGCGCCCATCCACGATCGCAAATTGCGACAGATCACGCTGGCTTCCATCCACCGGATTCCACAGCTCGGGGTGGCGACCGGTCTGGCGAAATGTCACGGTGGCCTGCTCCGCACGCTCGTTTCTGTTCGCGAGGAAATAGTAGTCGGCCTCCGGGGTGGCGCGATGGATGAAATCGATGTAGGCATCCGGCTGGCCGGCCACCTCGATGTCCGGCCCAAGCCCGTCGGCAAGCAGCACCTCACGCGGCGTTTTTCCGTCGATCACCCCCATCTTGCCACCGGCATTGCCCCAGAGTTTTCCGGCGATCTTGCGCACGGTGGCATCGCATGCCGGGTGGTTTTTCAGCCCGGGATCCGATTCCGGGCGCGGCCCGATGACGGTCGCACCCGCAGCAACAAGCGCTTCGATTTTCTCGATCACCTCGACCGGCATCCGTTTGGAATCCGGCAGAACCAGCACGCGGTAGCTCATGCCGTCGGGCAGGACCAGTCGGCCGTCTTTTACCGACAGCCGGGTGAGCAGCACCTCGGCATTACAAAAATCGAAGTCATACCCCTTGCCCAAGCCGGCACCGGTGCGGCTTGGGTCGATCAGGTTCGGTGCGGAGTCGCCGTTGTAATAGAGCACGTCGGCGACGAACAACCCGCTTTGCAACATCGCCTGGCAACGGTTGATGTAGCTGACCCATGGCCCGGCGGTCTGGCTCCACCAGGTGACATTCGGGTTGAAATGCGTACCGGCTCCGTATTCGTAACCGGGTTTGCCATCGACCGGGCGTTGGCATGTCACGGTGTGGAAGACGCAGTTGTTCATGCCCTCGCAATAGGCCCGGTCCAAAAGAGGCTTAAGAATCTCTGGCGACGCGGTCCAATGGTGGTTCATCGACGTGAAGGCCTCGGCTGATACGGTGCGCTTGCCGTAGATGTGGGCGGCGGAGGATGTCTGCTTCCCCACCATGTTCTGATTATCCTGAACGAAGTATTTCCGCCAGAATTCACCCTGGGGAAAATCCACACGGCCAAGGTTTTTAAGTCCGTCCATACACATGGTGCCCGACCAGCTCGGGCCGGCGGACTCGCAGCGTGTCAGCAGTCCGTTTTCGTGGCAGAGCTCGGTGAAGCGACCGTAATGTTCGTCGGCGAAACAATCGGCCACGGTCTTACGGTAGTCGTGCAGGAATCGGTCGGAGATTTCCGCGCTGCCCACAATCCATCCACGGAACACCGGCAGGTAGGGTGTGGGGTCGTAGCCGCGGTAGTGCTTGAAATGCTTGAGCATGTTGTCGGTCCAGTTCGGGTAGCCACACTCGAAACTGTCACTGACGAATGCACGTAATGATTTCCCGACCAAGGGGCCGGCATCGGCGATCAGGATCTTGCCGACTTTTTCGAACATGAGCTCGACTCCGGCGCGGTCGAGGTAGTCGTTTTCCAGCCCGCCCTGGTCAGGCATCGGCACCGAGAGCATGGCGCCGGTCATGCGGTGACCGGTCCGCACCACAGTCCAGTCGCCTGCAGGCACGTCCCAGTGCAGGGAGCCGTCGGGTTTGATTTTTGAAGTTAAATCGATGACGTCTTTCGGGTTGATCGGGTGATCGTCCGGTAATGATTTCCACGTGCCCAGGGTCTGGGACATCACCTTTTTGGAGGGGATAAAACAATTGGCGTCGAGCCGGTTGCTCTTGGCGGGCAAATCGGCACGACGTGCAGGCCGGTCACCCTTGGGTAGGCCTTTCGGCGTGCGGAAGGCGACGACCGCATTATCCCGGTAGTCCACTTTCTCGATGGGCAGGTTGATGTAGCTTTTCACCCCGAGCATCGGGGGCGAGTCATAACCGCCTTTCGGGTCGGGCAGCGGCAGCTTGCCGGAGAATTTTTGCGGTCCCGTGACCGTGGTTTCCGACTGCAGGAACCACCGGCACGCCTTGTCCGGCGTCACCCACGGGCCACCCATGTTCCAGCCGGGCGCGATGTTGACATCCACCTTGATACCGACACGATCCGCCTCGCGCAGCGCGTGTTGATAAAGTTCCCGCCACTCGCCGGAAAGAAATGCCGGGCCTTTGGCAGGCATACGTCCGCCCCACTGGCCGGAACTGACGAGCAGCACTGCGCCCATGCCCTTGGCGCGGAACTGCTCCATGTCCCGGGTGATCGCCTCCTTGTCGACATTGCCATTGAGCCACCACCAGTAGCCGGATGGCTTCACCGCATCGGGAGGTGAGTGAAAATCCCTGCTCAGGTCGGACGCCGGGGCGGCGGTGACACTGACAATACTAACAATACTGACGCAACACGCAGCCGCCGCCAGGGCGACCAACTTCAAAACAAATGATTTGTTAGG
>JARFRT010000290.1 GCA_029287105.1 Akkermansiaceae bacterium
TCCCCACCCTGCAAGACCAGTCGCTACGCTACACCTCCGGCTGGGCGAACTGCTGGTTGGAAAAAGATCACATCGCCAAGAAAAAAGAGGTCAAATCTCAATCATCACAACCAACACCAACCACCTAACAAAAAACAATCATGAAACTAAGAATCATCGGGGAACTCATCAATAATGCCTATGCACGTTCCCGCCGCGCATGGGAAAACCGCGACATCGAAGGCTTCCAGGCCCTCGCCAAAAGCCAGGTCGATCACGGTTCGGAATACCTCGATGTCATCATCGACTCCACCGCCAAGTGCACGGTCAACAAGGAGGAGGCGATCGCCTACCTCCCCACCCTCGTCCCCGCACTGCAGCAGGTGACATCCGTGCCGCTCTGCTTCGACCACTCGGACATCGAATACCACCGCACCGCGCTGCAGCACTACGACCGCAATATAAGCCCTGCACCACTCATCAACTCGATCGCCGTCTCACGGAAGAATCTCGATGGGATGATCGACCTGATCCGCGAGTTCGATACCAACGTCATCGTCGTCGCCTCCGAAAAATTCGGTGACGCCGGGGGCAGCCAGCCGTGCCACAAACCGGAAGACGTACACGATGTCGCCGGATGGTTTGTCGACAAACTCAAAAGCGAAGCCGGCCGGACCAACGATCAAATCTTCATCGACCCCGGCCTTGCACCTGTCGGGGCAGACACCTACGGACTGATCAACGTCGGTCTCGACGCCATGAAACTGATCAGCACTGACCCGGCACTGAGCGGCTGCCACCTCGTTGTCGGCCTATCCAACTTCGCCTGGGGCACGCCGGTCAAGGTGCGTCACCAACTTGAAAAAGCCTACCTCACACTCGCCGCCGCCAACGGCCTCAACTTCGTCCTCGGCAACCCGGAGACCAATCCACAACCGATCCCCAGCGATGATCCGCTGGTTGCCAAACTCAGCGCGGCCTTACAAGAAGGCCGACCCAGCCCAGGCATCCCCCAGGAGGAATCGGGATACGACCAGACGGAGGCCATCATGGAAATCTGCTCTGAATTGTCCGACTAGTTCGACGCACTGAAATGGATACCGAGTTCCTTGCTTGCTCCGGCAACACCACCCGCTGGTTGCAGGTAGGCACGCTTATTGACGGGGAGAGCAGGACTCCCGTCACCGACGGGCATCTCGTCTTTGATGCCGGGTCGATCCTCCACGCCGGCGCGGAAGCCCCAGCGCCCGATCTCGTGGGGGGACGATCGGCACCCGATCTTGTTTTGCCCCATCACACCTTACTCCCAGGACTCATCGAAGCCCACGCCCACCTCTTTCTCAGAGGCGGCGAACTCGATCCCGACAAACGGAAAAGTTATCTCACCCAATCTGCCGAAATGCTGCTTACCCAGGCGCGACGACGCATCGCGGCACTACTTCACTCAGGCATCATCGCCGTACGCGATGCCGGCGACAAAGACGGCGTCGGCCTGGCACTCAGCAAGGCTTACCGGGAAAGAAAAACGGGCGACCCTCTGATGCCCTACATCGACAGCCCGGGGGCGGCCATTCATCACAGGGGACGCTACGGTGGCTTTATGGGCAGCGTCATCGAAGAGCACGCGTCCGCAGCCGACTGCGTCGCGGCACGTGTCGCCGCCGGAGCCGACCGAATCAAACTCATCCCCACCAGCATCATCAATTTCAAAAAGGGAAGGGTGACGGCCAAGCCCCAAATGGATGCGCCGAGGCTGCGTGATCTCGTTGCCGCCGCCAATCGCCACGGCCGCCAAACCTTTGCCCACGCCTCCGGTGACGAGGGGATCGACCACGTCATCCGGGCCGGGATCGACACCGTCGAGCACGGCTATTTCATCCGGCCCGACCAGCTCGACCTGATGGCCGAAAAAAATATCGCCTGGGTCCCTACCTTCGCACCCGTCCAGAAACAGATCGACCACGCCGAACTCATGGGATGGGATAACGACTGCCTGTCCAACCTGAAAACCATCATCGCCAACCATCAGAAAAGCCTGATATACGCCGACCAAATTGGCGTCACCATCATTGCCGGCAGTGACGCGGGTTCCCATGGCGTTTCCCATGGTGCCGACTTCATCTACGAACTCGAACTCATGGAACAAGCGGGCCTCGACCCGATCAAGGTGATCAACACCGCCACCGGCAACAGCGCCAACCGACTCGCATTCTCCGAACCGTTCGGACGGATCAAGGCCGGCTGCAAAAGCCGGATGATCCTCACGGCCCACCGCCCCCAGGATACGGTCAGCAACCTCCGTAAAAACCAACTTTGCCTCTTCGATGGCCATGTCATCCCGACATCTAACTAAGCCAACTTACTGTTAGTCCACCGAATCAACCTGACGCCCACCGCAACTCACACACACAAACCATCATCATGACCGGCAAAGAACGCACCATCAGATTCCTCGAAGGAAAAAAAGTCGACCGCCTCCCATTTCACCCGCTCGTGATGCAGTTTGGCGCGAAGCAGGCCGGCGTCCCCTACCGCGAGTATTGCCTCGACCCGAAACGACACGTCGACGCCATGCTCTACTGCATGGAAAACCTCGCACTCGATTACGTCATGACCGGTGCCTACCCCTACTGCGAAGCCATCGCCTACGGCCTCGATGTCGAATTCCCCGAGAACAGCCTGCCCCTGGAACGCAACCTCCTGATCAAGGATCCGGAAAAAGACCTGAAAAAAATCAAGCCCCTCAAAATTGAAGACCAGGACCTGATGATGAGACGGGTGGAAATGATCGGGGAATACAAAAGCCGCGCCGGTAACGAGCTCTTCATCAACGGATGGGCCGAGGGGCCCATGGCCGAATACGCCGACCTGCGCGGCCTGACCGGCGCATTCATGGATGTCATGGACTACCCGGATGAACTCGAGGAGGTCATGGGCATCATCGTCGAAAACGCCAAGGCCTGGATCAAACTCCAGGTCGAAGCCGGAGCCGACGCCATCGGCATCGGTGATGCCGTCTGCTCACAGATCGGGCCCGCTCTCTACGAGGAACTCGTTTTCGACTACCACAAAGAACTGGCAGCCTACATCCAGAGCCTCGGTGCCTACGCCAAGGTCCACGTCTGCGGCAACACCAAACCCATCCTCCCCTTCCTCATCGAAGCGGGATACAACATCATTGACGTCGATTACCTGGTCGACGACATGTCTCCCTTCGTCGACCTGCTCGGGCCGAAACAGGTATTCCTCGGCAATGTCGATCCGGTGTCTGTCATTCAGGACGGCACGCCGGAATTCATCATGCAAGAGACCATCAAGTGCGTCCAACAAGCCAATGGCCGCTGCATCGTTGCCGCCGGTTGTGAGATCCCGCGCGACACCACCGCCGAAAACTACATGGCCTTCTTCGATGCCTGCAAAGAAGCCAGCCGACTGGTGCTGTAGTTCAGGCCATGCCATTTCATCAGAACCCTCCTCCCCGCACCCATCGGATGGTACGATGAAATAAACCCGCCGGGGAGACCGTAGGATGATACGGGGCATTTCTGAAAAAATCCGATTCTTCTGCCTGTTCTTCGTTTACTCTAACAATACGACCAACCCTCACAAAAAGAAAAACATGAAAACAAAACCAACCATAAAGCTCCGACCCCACCCCGTTCAATGGATCACCCTGATGATGCTCGCCCTCACCCTGGGTGTCGGCGCACAGCCAAAATCCGTCCAGGCCAATGGGAAGTTGAAAATTTTCATCCTTGCCGGCCAGTCGAACATGGTCGGATTCGGCCAGTTGACGGGATCCCCCGGAACCATGGAGACTTACGTCAAAAGCAACCCGAAGGACTACGGCCATCTGGTCGATCGAAAAGGCAAGCACGTCGTCCGCGATGATGTTTGGATCGTCAATTTGTCCTACAAGGATAAAGAGAAAAAAGGCTGGCTGACCACAGGCTATGGAGCGTCCGACGGTCACATCGGGCCCGAATACGCCTTTGGCTTTGCCGTCGGAGATTATTACGAGGACCCGGTATTGCTCATTAAATCCGCCTGGGGCGGCAGATCGTTGTCGAAGAATTTCTTATCACCCAGCTCGATGGATTACCCGGCACCCAAGGCTGACGGCGATACCGGTTTCCAATATGCGGAAGTGCTCAGACACGTCAAAGAAATCACCGGCAACCTGAAAAAATACTACCCCCACTACAAAGGCAAGGGGTACGAAATCGTTGGCATGGGATGGCACCAAGGCTGGAACGACCGCATTGATCAAAAGGCGGTGGATGTTTACGAGAAAAACATGGAAAAATTCATCAACGACATCCGCAAGGACCTCGATAAAAAAAATCTGCCCTTCGTCATCGCGAACACAGGTATGGGTGGCTGGAACATCGTCGGATCCTACAAGGCCAAGGTCGAAAAACTCATGACCGCCCAACTCGCCCTCGCCGATGCCAAAAAATACCCCGCCTTCAAAGGCAATGTCGCCGGCGTGGAAACACGCGGGTTCCAACGGACACGCGAGCAATCCCCGTCCAGACAGGATTACCATTGGAACCGGAATTGGGAAACGTTCTACCTGATCGGAAAAGGCATGGGCGACTCCATGGTCGGCCTCTTGTCCGGCACCCCACCAACCCAACAACCCAGGAAAAAATAGTTCCTGCACCCGGAACGTTCCGACCAGCCCCGCTTATCTGGGTAAGCTCAAAATAGCTTTGCCCTCTTTGCCCTAGCCCCGATGAAGAAAACCAGCAGCTTGTCCACAAACTGCCTGACCCGAATGGCACTTAGTGAAAACGACTTACCGCGTTCTCCAACGGAGAAAATCATACCAGCCTAGGGAAAAGGCAGCGCCTGCATCCCTAGGTTAACCGTAAAGAAACGTCTGTTGGCTGAAGGCCAACTTCATGCGTATGAAACCGTTGTGTCAGCACTGAGTCTGGCCTTCAGCCAGAAAGCCCCCTTCCCCAATGGCACTTAGTTAAGGACGTGTATCGTCATTTTTAGCCCCAAAGTGGGCACCATATTACAGCCTAGGGCATCGCCCTAGGTTTGATCGGGGATGTCATCAAGCCCTATAGGGGCGACCTAACCGTTGAGGCTCTTTAACCATTAATCCAATGAGTTATATCGCCCATTCAGGGCTTGAACTACCAGACTCGATTCTTCCTAGGGCGTTGCCCTAGGCTACGATAGTTTGCCCCTTTGGGACGAAGATTCATGCCTTGTTTTGCCCTTAATTAAGTGCCATTGCCCCCTTCCCATGATTTCATGGAGTTGCGCCCCTTTGTCGCATCACCCAGTTAGCCAGTTAGAGTCCTACCGAACGTGTCACCCATCATTCATGCTTCCGCCACGGATGTAGGTAATGGTGCCGCCCGTGCCAGTCGGGCAACTCATGCGCCGCCCAGGCTATCCCTGCCACATAGGCAACAGGCACCACCACGAGGGCCACCCCGAAGGTCGCCAGACTCAGCAGCACCGTCACCAACGCGGCGAGAAGGTTGCCGCCAATGAGGATCCCGACCCCGGCCAGATAGTGATGTTTATAAATGTGCCCGACACCAGGGAGCACACTCAGTGCGGTTGCGATCAGGTCGCGGTCTTTTTTGCTCAAATGTATTTCTTCCATAATAGTCTCCTTTTTAATTCTGCGCCGTACAGTCTACAGCAGCGCGCAGAGATTTCCAAGTTCTAAACGCCAATTCTCCAGCCACTCCAAGATTTACAGCCCACCCCCCTTTCATTTCTCACCCCCGTTTTTGGTTTTTGGTATTTCAAGTTTAAAACTTAGAGCTTAAGCACATCCATGCCCTCACCCAAACCCAAAGCGACCCGGCACCCGCTGAAAAACACACGGGCCTTCCAGCAGGCACTGGTCCGTTGGTTCGAAAATGAGGGGAAAAACTACCCGTGGCGCGACACCGCCGACCCCTGGGCCATCCTCGTGTCGGAAATCATGCTGCAACAAACGCAGATCGCCACCGTCCTCGGCAAGGGACACTACCTTCGGTTCATGGCGCTCTACCCGACACCCCGCGATATGGCCGAGGCCACCGAGCAGGAAATCCTCAAAGTCTGGGAAGGACTCGGGTATTACCGGCGTGCCAGAAACCTCCACGCGGCGGCGCGCGCCATCACCCGCGATCACCAGGGGAACTTCCCGCGGAAGTTCGAACAAATCCGCGCCCTGCCGGGAATCGGCCAGTACACCGCAGGGGCCGTGGCTTCATTCGCCTACAACGACCCCCAACCGATCGTGGACGCCAACGTCGCCCGCGTGTTTTCACGCTTGTTCGATTTCCAAGAGCGCATCGACACCACCGCCGGAACCAAACAACTCTGGCAGTGGGCCGAACAACTCCTCCCTGACAAATCACCCCGGGATTACAACTCCGCCCTGATGGAACTCGGGCAGACGTTTTGCTCTAACAAATCGCCCGATTGCACCAACTGCCCGGTGAAATCGTTCTGCCACTGCGCCGACCCCACACCGCTCCCTCTCAAAAAGGCGGCGACCCAGGTGACACGCGTTGACGAGTTCGCCGTGTTTGCCACCGATAGCCACGGGCGGATCCTTCTGCAACAACAACAGGAGGGCAAGCGCCGCGCAGGGATGTGGTCGCTGCCTCGCCGTGATCACGAACACACGCTGGACCTCGCGCTTTCGCTCAAAACCACCTACGCCATCACCCGCTACCACGTCACCCTGCGGGTGTACACCAGCCATGCCGATCAGACCGAAGCGCAGGACCTCGAGGAATGGCACTCCCTCGACAGCATTGGATCACTCCCCATGCCCAGCCCGGACAGGCGCGCCCTGGAGTCGCTGTTAGCATAACGCCCCCCCTACTTTCCAAGTATCCTACACATGCACATCCACATATGTGTCAACGGAAACTCCAGCGAGGCCTTGATCAGAGATCCGTATGAGAGGGCGGCTTGACGAGTAATCCTCACTTCTCCAGTTTCCCGGCTGACCAAAGGAGGCCGCGGGTCACGAGGTCGAGAAACACAGGATCGCCGAATGTTGCATCGCTATGGCCGAAGCTGGTGCCAAACACCCGGGTGCCGTGGAAATCATTGACCCAGATCACAGGTTGCACCTTGCCGTTCTTCTCGCTGGTGGCCGTGGCGAGGGCGGTGGTGCCTTTGGCCACATGCCTGACAATGTAGAGTTCGTCCTTGGGGGTCACCCATTGGGCAGGAAACCCCTTGAGCACGGGATGGTCTTTTTTGACCACCTTGACCGGATAGTTGCTCTGGTGCTCGTGATGCTTGCTGGTGACGCCGAGAAACTCCCGCCAGTCGTCAATCTCTGCGTCGCGATAGGTGTGCATGGCACAGTGGATGACAACGGCAGGCACGCCCTTTTTATGCACCTCGGTGATCTTGCGGATATAGACAGGGTTGCTCGTCTTGGCAAAACACTCGTTGTGCACCACGACGTCGTAGCCCTTCGCCCAGTTCGGATCGTTGTAGAGCTCGATCTCGGCGTGGGTCCCCTTGCCGCCCTTGTTCATCACCGTCCATTGGATCGGCGCCCGGGCCTCCGATGCCATGGTCAGTGCCTTCGACTGAAACGGATAGTTGTGACAGCAACCACCCGTGATGAGTAAGGCCTTGATCGGCGGACCGCTATAGAATTGCTTGTTGTCCACATCGGCCAGAGAAGTTCCCGATAACACCACGAACGCCGCAACACATTGGAATAAATAGTTCATTTTCATCACACCTACTACCCGCTGCTGCGCGGATTACTTTCAAGCAATCCTTGATTCTTCGGACTTACCTCATCATTCTCCACCCCGTGATCCACAAGGCATTCATCCTCGGCGCCGGTCTCGGCACACGGCTTCACCCGCTGACGCATGTGCTGCCGAAGCCGCTGGTTCCCATTTTCCATGAGCCCATGGCCAACTACGCACTCCGGCATTGCCAGGCCGCGGGCATCACCGAGTTTGCCATCAATACCCACCACCTCCCCGAAACGTGGGCAACATACTACCCGGACGCTAACTTCATGGGTGCGCCGCTGCACTTTTTCCACGAACCCACCCTGCTGGAAACGGGGGGCGGACTCCGGAACATTGCCCCGTTCATCGGCAATGAACCGCTGCTCGTTTACAACGGTGACATCCTGACAACCATCGACATCAGCGCCCTCATCGCCGCCCATCAGGCCTCCGGTAACGTCGCCACGCTGGCACTGCGATCAAGCGGAGACATCTGCAACGTCAATATCTCCGGCGACCTCGTGACCGATCTGCGTAATATCCTGGGCGACACACCCGGCACCCACCAGTTCACCGGGGTCTATTGCGTCGAACCCGAAATCATCGCCATGCTGCCCGACGAGGAAGTGGTCTCGATCATACCCGCATTCATCCGGTTAATCCAACAACAGCAACTCGGTGCCGTGGTGCTCGACCAGGGTGACTGGTTCGACATCGGCAACAGCGATGCCTACCACGCGATCCACCAGCATCCTGGCTCTTATACACATCTGACGCTGCCGACGATGTTAGCACAGTGGCGG
>JARFRT010000383.1 GCA_029287105.1 Akkermansiaceae bacterium
TCACGGGTCTTGCCAACGCCGGCGAACGTGCACTTGCCCGCATCACCACCCGCCTCGATCACACGGCGCAATTCACCGCCCGACACGATATCAAAGCCGCTGCCCTCATCAACAAGAAGTTTCAGCACCGAAAGATTCGAATTGGCCTTCACCGCATACTCGATGCCGTGGTCGATCTCGGCCAGCGCGTGGTCAAGCCGACCGTAGTGGTCGCGGATCGTATTCGCGCTGTAGACATACGCCGGGGTGCCGTGCGCATCGGCAAGCTGGGCAAGATCAACGCCCTCACAATGCAAGGAGCCATTCTGGTAGTGGAAAGAGTGCATGCCCCCGTTTGTACCAGCACGGGAAAATATGCAAGTGTCTAGCGTCCCACCGCCCTCTACATGACATAAATCGCCTTCACCATATCCAGGCACTTTTCCTTGGGTAAGGGACTCAACTCCATTTGGTTCATGACATAGGCAAAGGATATGCCGGCCTCCGGGTCGCCAAAGGCATGGCTCCCGCCCGCACCGGGGTGGCCAAAGGCACGGCGGGAAAGGCCGTAGTGATGCCGCTCTTTGCGCCCGAATCCATCAACCGGATCGCATTGAAAGCCACAGGTAAAAGCCGTGTGCGTCTGTAAAACCTTGTCATGCCCACTCGTCCTGACCGCCCCCATCCAGCCCCTGAGTTCGGAGGAAAAAAACGGGATCGCCCCGCACGCCGCCTGGTAAAACTTCGCCACCCCAGTCGCCGTCCCCACCCCACCCATCGCCGGAAAACCTGCCTGCCAGGCACGCGGGTAGTTCATCTCACGCACTGAGTGCATCCCCCGGGGCGAGAAAAATGAACGCTTCACCAGCGAACCTGGCAAATGCAACTCACGGTAGAAGCCGTTCTCCAGATCCGACTGATCCTGTTTACCCGGGTAAAGACAGGCCACCCGGTGAAACTCGGACTCTGGCAGGCCAATCCACACGTCAAGCCCCAGCGGCCCGGCAATTTTCTCCCGCCACAGCATGCCCAGGGTTTTCCCCGCCAATCGACGCACGATTTCATCCTGAATAAACCCCAGCACCCGCGGATGATAACCGTGACCCGTACCGCGCGGCCAGTTGGGCGGTTGGCGCTCGACCGCCGCGATCACCTCGTCATGATCCCAGATCGAAGCTGGCATATCCAGTGCCGCCAAGCCCAGACGATGCGACATGAGCTGGCCAAATGTCGCCCCCTTCACCGGGAACCCGGGCCAAACACCGCACACCTCGTCCTCCGGCGTCATCCCCCGCTCCTCAAGCACCGTCAGCAAAGTCGCCGCCGCCAAGCCCTTGGTGGTCGAATAAAAAGGCACCAGCGTCCGGGCCGTCCACACCCTTTCGCGCTCGCGCTCACACCACCCGTGCGCCAAAGAAACCGTCTCCACCCCCTTGCACCAGACGCTCACCGAGGCACCCAACTCACCACGCTGCGCAAAGTTTTTCTGAAAGGCTTTCTCCAATTCGGGCAAATTCACACCCGCCCCATAACTTAATGCTTCAAAGATCACACTTAAATCTTCAAACTACTGCCATGCCCGCCTGCGCCCGCACACCAGAGTCCTGCGAATTCATGCCCGATGACTTTTTCCGCCGACACTCACCCGAAGACATTTTCCGTAATAACCACCCGCTGGAAATCGACCTCGGCTGCGGCGACGGCTCATTTCTCATCGAAATGGCCCAGCACTACCCCGAACAAAACTTCCTCGGCGTCGAACGCCTGCTCGGTCGCGTCCGCGGCGTTTGCAATCGCATCAAATCACTCGGACTCACCAACGCCAAGGTGCTCCGCCTCGAAAGCCATTACACGCTCGAATGGCTACTCGCCGAGCACTCCGTTTCGCGCCTTCACCTCCTCTGCCCCGACCCCTGGCCCAAGGCCCGTCATCATAAACGCCGGCTCATCCAGCAGGAGTTTCTAACAATACTGCAGAAAGCACTCACGCCCAACGGCGAGTTCCTCTTTAAAACCGACCACCCGGAATACTTCGAGTGGGTCTGCGAGGAAATGGAAACATTTGCCCGATCAGGTGGAAAATTCACCCGGCTCCCGTGGCCGGACGATGATCAGGAGGGGGCCTTTTTCTATCCGAAAACCGACTTCCAACGCCACTGGGAAAGCCAGGGGAAGACGATTCATCGCTTACGTTTTCAGCGATAAAGATCAACGCTGACGCCGAGGGCGGCACAAGCGGCACGGAAGCCCGCACATTGGCGCATGACCACGCGGATCAATCTACCCGGCCGGTCCCTTAAAAATTGGAAGGGTTGTCCCTGTTGTCCGAGTTTCCTCCATTTGTGGAAAACTTATTATCGGGACCGTAGCTGAATACGATGATTTTACGCCTGATTCTCTCCGTCGGGTCGTAGGGATGCTCTATCCCTTCTTCATTCGCACCCTGCAAGTAATCAAGCGTGATATGGTACCTGCTTCCCCATGGATCGTACAGTGCAGCGGTCCCCGCCGTCCTGTCCAGATGCATACCATCCTTGTAGTTCGCATCACTGCTCCCTTTCGGCTCTTCCTGTGAAAAATACGTGATACTCTTGAAATTGAGCTCATCCTCCAAACCAGCAAGCACGGCCATCAGCCCATCATTGTCGCCATCACTCAATTCACTCTCTTCGGTGGGATAATCTGCTCCTCCGTAGGGAAGGAAATTATACTCGTTCTCAAAGCCGTCCACAGCCATTTCGACGCTTTTACAGATGCTCGAGGCCCTTACGACTTTGGCCTTGGTCAACGCACGGAGAATAGCAGGGGTTGCTAGAGTGGCTAGGACAGCGATGATCGCAATCACTACCAAGAGTTCAATCAGGGTAAATCCTCCGGCTCGCTTCGTTTTAGTCTTCATTGGGTCTATTGGGATATTTAGGTTATGGTTCGGATTGGGTCCTGTGATTGGCGGATGCATGCTGGCTTTTCATGCGGCGGCTGGCGACTTCGCTCCGGGCCTCCGGCACTTTTAGCCAGGTTCAACGGGTTCAGACTTTATCCTGGGCCAACCAAACAGAATTCCCGCGTAGACGCAACCACCGAGTTAATCGAGTACCACATTGTGCATACATAACTATCACCGCGTCGCCTTCTCCGCAAGCGGAAAATCCCACCCGCGCCCCTATCCGTC
>JARFRT010000414.1 GCA_029287105.1 Akkermansiaceae bacterium
GTGTATAAGAGACAGAGGCTGGATTGGCGACTTCATGTTGGGTGAGAGGGGCGAGGCTGGAAGGGGTTTATTGGGCCGCCGTACGGGTGGCGGCGTGCGGCAGTGCGGAAATGGGGTTGTTTTGGTGCAGGGCAACCACGATGCGGTTGATTTTCTCAAATTGCTTGAGCACGTTCTCCCCGATACCGGCAGTGCCTCTGGCCTGTTTCAGGCTGATCTGGTGAGTGAACAGCCATGAGCGGTTGTTGACGTAGAATTGTGGCCACGGGACAAAGGCCCCCTTGGGCTCGGTAACTACGTTCTTTTGGTGGCACTTGGGGAGATAGATCACAGCGTGGAGAGGGAGCACGGTATGGGTGTCGCCGCGCTGGAGGACGATCGAGTTCCGGTAGATGTCATCGTCGCTGATTTGGCCCTCGGGTGCCCGGCTCATCCATTTTCCCTTGCTGAAACCGCCCCGGTGCGCCTCTTTCAGCTTGGCCAGGTCGCTGGCATGAATACGTTCGGAGCCGGGTTTTTGAAGCTTGGCGGGCAGGTGCTCGATTCCGGTTCCGCTTTCGGCAAAAAGCAGCGGAGCGGTGAGAACGATGGCCAGGATGATCGCTTGAACGATGGTTTTTTTGACGAAGGGCGTGTGAATGGTCATAACGGGGTGCATTGAAGGTGACGGGCACGCTAGCGGGTAATGTTCCAGGCCAGCGGAGCTTTCTCGCCATTCCGGATACCGGGACGGGTGATGAAGAGGCTGCCGGTCGGCTGGGGGGCGACCGGAATGAAATCAACGCAGAGAACAATCAGGCCCGTGGGGTTGCGGGTATTGCCTTCGATCGAAATGACGGGGCGTTTGCCTTGTTGCGCAGGATTCCATGCCGGACCGGTGGCGAGGGACGTGCCGGTCGATGCATGGGGGCGTGACGAGCATTTGAAGAGATCCAGGGGCGTGTTCCGGCTGTCGACACGGATGCTGAGGCGGTTCCATGCCTTCGCCGTTTTGGTGGGGGCGCCGCGTTGGATGGTCGGCAGCGGGGCTGAGGCCTGCTGCCCGGTGGGGAGGGAAACGAAATTCGGGTGGTCGCTGCGGTGGGCGCTCGGGGGGTCGCCCAAGGTGAGGTTGCTGAAATGGCTGAAAACCTTGTACTGGAAAAATTTTTCGCAGGGCAAGGGTTTTTGCTGGGGGCAGCAGGTAAGTCGGGTGGTGGGGACCCCTGCGGCCTCGACGCGGATTTCTGCCGATACTTGAAGGCAGCCTGCCGCGGTCGAGGTGATCGCAAGGGCGAGGGTCAGGGGTTTTTTATTCATGGGGGTTTTAAGGGGAGGAGGGGGTTAACTTTCCTTGATAAGCGGAGGGGATTGCCTATCGCGGTCAGCTGGATGCATATTATTCCAAAATATCATCGCGACAAGATGTTTATTATAAAAAAACCTTCTTATTGCCGTATTAAATAGCTGTTTTATTTAATATTATAACAAAGTGATTTATCAGGTTTTGTTGATTATTTACGCTCTAGCAGAATAGCAGGAAGGATTTGTGCCGAGGTGTGAAGGGCGGTAAAAACAGCACATGTGCCAACAGGGTGCCGGAAATAAGCTTCAGTTTTGTTCAATTTTTATTGAACAAAGAGTCTGAGGAAGATGTAAAACCAGGGGGAGATGACATCGATGAGTGATTTCAAGTCGAGTTTTCCTGATATTTAAACGACCTGACGCCGAGGCCCCGAGGCGGCTGGAACAAGGGCAGCAAAAAGCCGCGGTGGCCTATGAGCACTGCGGCTTGGGGAGATTGTTGGGTGGTCGGAAGCGGGGGCGGCGCAGGATGCCGGCAAAACCAGCCAGACCCGCCGGTGGAGGGATGGCTCGGGGACAGTGCAGGGCGATGACGCCGGGATGACCTCGCCGTCGGCGGGAGCTTAGACGTTGAAGCGGAACTCAACCACGTCGCCGTCCTTGACCTCGTATTCCTTGCCCTCGATGCGGAGTTTGCCCGCGTCGCGGGCGGCGGATTTGGAGCCGGCGGCGACGAGGTCATCATAAGCGACGACTTCGGCGGCGATGAAGCCGCGCTCGAAGTCACCGTGGATGACGCCTGCCGCGGCTGGTGCCTTGTCGCCGTGATGGATGGTCCAGGCACGGGTTTCCTTTTCGCCACTGGTAATGTAGGTGCGCAGGC
Organism: Akkermansiaceae bacterium; assembly: GCA_029287105.1. GTDB lineage: Bacteria > Verrucomicrobiota > Verrucomicrobiia > Verrucomicrobiales > Akkermansiaceae > Oceaniferula. The sequence continues at coordinate 2,168 of JARFRT010000414.1, forward strand.
CAAGCAGGTGGTAAACGGCGCGGATCAAGGTGGAGACTCCGGAATCGGTGATTCCCATGTCAGTCAGGAATTCCGTGGCTTCCTCGGGATCGAGTTCGACCAGTTCCTCTTCGATGCGGGCGGAGATGACGATGGCCTCGGCGTCGTGGGACGCTGCGGCGTAGGCGCGCACCTTGGCGACCATGGCATGGGCGTCGGGGTTTTTCTGGGCGTCGGCGAGCTCGTCTTCGGCGACGTTGCAGGCGAAGATGGTGCGTTTGGAGGACAGTAGGAAGAAATCGCGCAGCGTGACGCGTTCATCCTGAGTGAGTTCGAGCGTGAGCGCAGGTTTCCCGGAATCAAGGTGCGGAAGGAGTTTTTCGATGAGGTCGATCTCTTTGATGGATTCCTTGTCGCCACTTTTGGCCTTTTTCACGCGTGAAATCTTGCGTTTTTCCAGGGCGGCCAGGTCGGCGAGGATGAGTTCGGAGTTGATGATCTCGATGTCCCGGATGGGATCGACGCTGCCGAGCTCGTGGATGATGTCGTCGTTGTCGAAACAGCGTACGACCTGGACGATGGCGTCGACTTCGCGGATGGTGGCGAGGAACTTGTTGCCCAGTCCGGCACCTTCCGAGGCCCCTTCCACAAGGCCGGCGATATCAACGAATTCGATGGCCGCCGGGATGATCTTCTGGGTTTTGCTAATTTTTGCCAGCACCTCCAATCTTTCGTCGGGGACGGTGACCACGCCGATGTTCGGGTCGATGGTGCAAAATGGATAGTTGGCGGCCTCCGCATTACGGGTGCGGGTGACAGCGTTGAAGAGCGTCGACTTACCGACGTTGGGGAGACCTACGATTCCTGCCTTGAGCATGGCGCGGGGAGTAATGGAGAAAGCCGACAATTGCAAACTGTATATTTTGCTATTTATGCATTTGAAATTTGACCTTGAGGTCGTTCGTGGCTTGGTTGCGCGCATGCAGCACGTGCTATTAAAATCAAAAATCCACCGCGCCTGTGTTATTGTCGCCGATGTCGACTACGAGGGAAGCATTGAAATCCCCTCTGATCTGATGGAGGCGGCGGGCCTTTGGGAGGGTGAACGGGTGCTGGTCACCTCGGCCTCCAAGGGGGGGCGACTGGAAACCTATGCGCAGGCGGGCGAACCTGGCACGGGGAAAATCATCATGAATGGGGGGGCGGCACACATCATTAAGGCGGGTGAACGCATCACCATCATGGCCTTTGCCATTTCTGAAAACCCGATCCTCCCGAAGAAAATTGTCTGTAATGAGAAGAACGAGATTATTCGCCGGGTAAGTTAAACCGTGCACCCGTGGTCACGATTTCTGCAAAAAGATCTGCAAAAGTCGTAAATCGCGTCTTTACAAGGTGCAATCACTTCACCATATTCCCGCGCCCATGACACCTCTAATTGCAGCCGACTGGCTTTCTATTTCCATTAATCTCCTGCTGGTGATCCACGTGATCATTTGTCTTTTACTTGCACTCGTCGTGCTGATGCAGCGACCTAAGCAGGAAGGCCTCGGCGCCGCTTTTGGTGCCGGTCTTACCGATCAGGCTTTTGGTGCCCGCACCACGGACGTCCTTCAGAAGGGCACTGTCTATCTGGGGACCCTGTTTTTCGTGGTTACCCTTGTGCTCGCCATCCTTATTGGCAAGCGCCAGCGCAACAACCCAAGCATGCTCGACGAAGTCGCGGACAAGGTCGAGGAAGCAACTCCCGCCGTCGAGGTTCCCGAAGGTCTGGATGGCGAGAAGCCGGTGGTCATGCCGGAGATCCCGGCAGTGCCAGTTGTGCCTCCGGTTGAAGCTCCGAAGACTCCTGAAGCTCCCGAATCTCCCGTCACTCCTCCGGCAGAAACGCCAGCCCCCCCCGCACCTGCCGCACCGGCGACGGACGGCACCCCGTAATCTTTCCCCGTGGAAGGAAAATCCAACGCCGTCGAAGATGTCCCGGTATGGGCTCGTCGCGATGCGTTCCCGCTCAAGCCGCCCGATGCGGATTTCGGTTTCGTTGACCCCAAAGGAAATCTCCACACGGCGACAAGTGCTGATGAACTGGGCGCAAAGGTCGGCCAGGCACGTGACGGTGTCGACCTTGTCTGGACGCCCGAAGGTGATCGGCTGGTGGTTCCCGAACAAGTGCCCGCCCTGCACAAGCCGCTGCGCGCTCGCCTCGGCAAGCGCGCCGAACAAGACCGTGCCGACGGCGTCAGGATGGGGCTCGTTTTTGGCGCCATCATGGTCTGGACGCTCTATGCCGCGTGGAAAAACAGTGGGGGGGAGATCTCGGCACTCTACTCGCACCAGCTCACCGGACTCGCGGCGCTCTTGTTTTTGATGTTTGGCCTGCTGCCTTTCTACGAAGGTCGGAAAATGCGCCGCCACCTGGCGCAGACCAAGGTCTCGGAAATGGCGGGGGAGGTTCCGGATGCGCAATTTGATATCTGGTTGCACCGGCAAAAGGTGCCGGTCACTTATTTTTTGTTAGCCTGTTTGTTGCTCTGTGGCCTGGTGCAGGTTTATTTCGACTGGGGCAGTGCCGAGTTCAGGAAATCCATCATCCAGGCAGGCTTACTGAAGCAGGAGGCGCTGAAATACCCCGGACAGACCGATGGCGCGGCCTGGTGGCGGATGTTCACGGCCCCGATGCTGCACGGCAACGCGATCCACTTCCTGATGAACGCCGGAGGCATTCTCTATCTCGGCCGCCGCACGGAAACACTGGCACGCTGGCCGCATCTGCTCATTGTCTTTGTCGGATCCATGTGGACGGGCGGACTTGCCTCGTATTACTGGATACCGGATAAAATAGCGGTTGGTGCCTCGGGGGGGCTGATGGGCCTGCTCGGGTTTATGCTTATTTTTGAGCTGTTGCACCCACGCCTCGTACCCAAGCCAGCCCGCAGACGGCTGCTTGCAGGGGTGGTGTTGATGGCGGTCATCGGGTTTCTCGGTATGAGCTTCATCGATAATGCCGCACATGCCGGCGGCCTGCTGGCGGGAATGGCCTATGCCGCCATCGTTTTTCCCTCCTCGGTATCATCCCGCCGTCCGGAAACGATGCGCCGGGATCGCGTAGTCGGGATATTTGCCGGTGCCGTGGTTATCGCCGCAACGATTCTGGTGATGGTCAAGGTGCTGACCTGATTTCGGGAGCCGGCTTGTATTTCTGTGAGAAATTTGATACGGGAGCTTGTCAAAAGAGGCTGAACTGGCAATGAATAGACATGTCGGCACCCCGCCGGAACCCATCATCCCCTCATGTACGTACTCGGAATAGACACAGGCACCCAAGGGACAAAGACACTGGTCTTTGATCTCGAAAAGGCGGCCGTCATCGCCGAGTCATCCCAGAGTTATGAAATGATCGAAGGGTTGCCGGAGGGGCACCGCGAGCAAGACCCGGCACTTTGGATCAAGGCGGTGAATTTTACCGTCAAAGACTGCCTGAGTCAGTTGGGTGACGCCGCGTCGAAGGTCGCGGCCATCGGTGTCAGCGGTCAGCAGCACGGACTGGTGGTGTTGGATGCGGAAAACCGGATTATCCGCCCGGCCAAGCTATGGTGCGATACCTCCACCACCGAGCAGTGCGAGGAAATTGCCCGGGCCTTCGGCGGTGCGCCGGGCCTGATCGAGCTGGCGGGGAATCCGATGCTGCCCGGCTACACCGCCCCCAAAATTCTTTGGCTGAAACAAAACGAACCTCAGAATTTCCAACGGATCGAGACCGTTCTTCTGCCCCACGATTTTATCAACTACTGGCTCACCGGGGTGAAGCGTATGGAGCCCGGCGACGCCTCGGGCACGGGGCTCTTTGACGTGCGCAACCGCCGCTGGTGCCGGGAGATCATCGATTTTATCGACCCGGGATTGCAGCACGCCTTGCCGGCGATCGGCTCGTCCCGCGACGTCCTCGGGCCGATCCGCCCTGAACTCGCCGACGCCTGGGGACTTGGACGCCAGGTGCTGGTCAGCGCCGGAGGGGGCGACAACATGATGGGTGCGATCGGTACGGGTAATGTCAGTAGCGGCCAGGTGACCGTGTCGCTCGGCACCAGCGGCACCGTCTATGGCGTGCAGAACCAACCTTTGATCGACCCCCAGGGGGAGGTGGCATCCTTCTGTGACTCCACCGACCATTGGTTGCCGTTGGTTTGCACGATGAATGCCACGGTGGTGACCGAGTCTGTAAGGAATCATTACGGTTGGGATCATGCCCGCATGGAGCAGGAGGTTTCCCAAGCCCCGATGGGAGCGGAGGGCTTGATGATGCTGCCGTATTTTCAGGGCGAGAGAACGCCCAGCTTGCCCGATGGCTGCGGCGTATTGCATGGCTTGAATATGTCCAACTACAAAGCCTCTAACATAATGCGCGCCGCGATGGAGGGGGTGAGTATGAGTGTGGGCTACGGGATGTTGCGTCTCTGTGAGCTGGGTTTTGAGCCGTCCTCGGTGAGGATCACCGGAGGCGGGGCAAAGAGCGCGGTGTGGCGACAGATTATCTCCGATGTGATTGGCCTGCCTCTGGTGGGATTGAAGACCGACGAGGGCGCTGCGTTAGGTGCTGCGCTTCAGGCGGCCGTCTCTTTTTTCCGACACAGCGGTGAGGATCTCAGCTATGAGGAGATCATCAGTTACGCGGTGATTCCCGACCCCGATACCTCGTGCGAGCCGGATGAGTCACGCCACGCATTCTATCAGGAGCTTCTCGCCAAGCAGCAGTACCTCGTGGAAACCCTCCATATCCCCGGTTTCCTCTAAACCGGCAGTCCTTGTATGACGATGAGTAAAAGGTCGGAAATCAGAGGGACATGGAAGCAAGTGGCGGCGGGGAAAGTCGTGGCATTGCTGATGCGATTGGTAGGTCTGACCCTGCGCTATCGAGTTGAGGACCCGTCGGGGCAAAAGATGAAGGCCGCACCCGGTGTGCCCGTGATTTGGGTTTTTTGGCACAACTGCCTGTTTGCCGCGCCTCTTACCAAAACGAGATTCAGCGGCAGGGCGCCCGCGAGTGCGCTTGCCAGTGCCAGCCGGGACGGCGCGGTGATTGAGTCGGTGGTAACATGCTTCGGCGTCAAGACGGTGCGTGGCTCCAGCTCGCGGCGCGGCGTGGCGGCCCTGATCGCGCTCAAGAAAGCCCTCAAGGCAGGTCAACAGCTGTTTGTCACGCCTGACGGCCCGCGCGGCCCGCGCTATCACCTTCAGCCCGGTGTGATCAAGCTGGCACAATCCTCGGGCGCGCCGATCATTCCGGTGCGGTTCACCCACTCATCGAGTTGGCGACTGAAAAGCTGGGACCGGTTTCACATCCCGAAACCTTTCAGCAAGGTGTTGATCAGCATCGGTGAGGCCATTCAGATTCCGGCAAAATTGGATGAAAATGATTTTGAAACGTACCGCTTGAAGGTAGAGGGTGCCCTCAGGGAGGGCATCGATGATATGCCTAACAGTGACTAATCCAAACAGAACAATGAACAACATAATCGATGGTAAATCAGTGGCGGAGCAGGTTCTCGCCGAGTGTCGTGAGGAAATCACAGCGTTGAAAAAAAACGGCATCACTCCGGGTCTCGCGGTGGTCCTGGTGGGTGAGGATCCCGCATCGAAAGTTTATGTCGGTTCCAAGGTTCGCAAATGTGCCGAGCTGGGCCTCCATTCCCGCAAGATCGAACTGCCGGTGGATGCCACCCAGGCCGAGGTGCTCGCGGTTGTCGAGGATCTCAATGCCGATCCCCAAATTCACGGGATCCTGGTGCAGTCGCCACCCCCACCACAGATTGACGAGGAGGCGATCGTCCGGGCCATCAATCCCGCCAAGGACGTCGATGGGTTCCATCCGGAAAATGTCGCTAAGCTCGTGCTCGAGGACAGTTCGGGATTCGCCCCCTGCACTCCCGCAGGATGCATGCGCCTGCTCAAGGAGGCGGGGGTGGAGACATCCGGGGCGGAAGTGGTCGTGATCGGGCGCAGCATGATCGTAGGCAAACCCATGGCCCTGCTGCTGATGAGCAAGGAGGGGAACGCCACCGTGACGGTCGCCCATTCACGGACCGCGGATCTCGCCGCAGTCTGCCGGCGGGCCGATATCATCGTCGCCGCCATCGGTCGACCGGAGTTTGTGACCGCGGATATGGTCAAGGAGGGTGCCGCGGTGATCGACGTGGGCATCAACCGTGTCGATGACCCCGGCGCCAAGCGTGGCTACCGCCTGGTCGGCGACGTTGCCTTTGCGGAGGTAGCACCGAAGTGCGCGGCAATCACGCCGGTGCCCGGTGGTGTCGGCCCGATGACCATCGCCATGTTGATCTCCAACACCATCAAGGCCGCAAGACAGAGTTCCTAAAAGAGGTTTCCAACCTCTTTCCGTAGAAAAGGTTTCCCTCCTTTTTTTCCACGGCTACTTCTTCATCTCCCAGAC
>JARFRT010000437.1 GCA_029287105.1 Akkermansiaceae bacterium
GGGAATGTGAGGTGAACGCCATCCGGTTGAATGACGATTGTCGGTGGAATATGCTTCCCGAGGGTGACACCCATGAGCTCCGGTGGTGCCCCTCCATTGTGAAGCCAGAGATCCCAGATCGCATCGCCCCAGTCTTTGAGGTTGTTGAAATAAGGATCGCTTTGCGCGATATAGGCCTGGGTTTCGCCCGATGGCGTGGGAATCGTGAGCGTGGACGGGCTGCTGCCGTTGATTTCATCGCGGAGGAAGGCGACGTATTCCTTGCTGGTGGTCTGATAGTAGAGGCGGGCGATCCAGCCAGCTGTGCCAGGCGGCTTTGAAAAGCTGATCTCATCATAGCCCCCCTGGTATTCGGCCTGCGTGAAGTAATCGGCACTCACCACCCCTTCCCAGACCGGAAGGCATAATCGTTCGGCGGCTCCGGTAACATCGAATCCACGGGGCGGGATGCGGTTGTCTTTGTATCGGGAACTCCCCAACAAAAAATGGAAACTGGTGGTTTGGTTGGGTAGTAGCGTGGTATTACGCACCTTGGCTTCGTAGATCAGCCCCTTGTGAGTTTGTGACAGGGTGCCCCCGGAGACATAGTGGGGATTACCAAGGCTATCGGTGGAGATAATCAGTGGCTCGTAGCCGTTGATTTGGGGAAGTGGTGATCCTTGGTCGTCAATGAACTGCACATTAAGCCACATGCGGCGTCCTTCCGGATATCCCGAAATGAGTTTATGACCCGTATGGTTGATGATGCGTAACGTAGCTTGGTTGTCGGTTTCACGAACGACTTCGATGGATGCCGCAGAGGTGAGGTTGAGCAGGGCCCGATTGACACCGTTGAGTAATTCCTGAGCGTGGTCGAGCAATCCCTCCATCTCAATGGTGGCAGCAGGATATTTCGGGTTGTTCCCTGAGAAAAGGTCGATGTTCCAGGCATCCCTGACAGGATCCGTTGCGTTGTTGTCGGCGCTGGCAAGGATGCGTAACATCCACGTATTGGCACCTGTCAGGTCGTGGGTGGGGATCTGAGTCCGGTGTGGGGAGCTTCCCCTTTTGCTTAGTTTTCCGTCGCCATCCGGCATATGGCAGTCCTGACAGGCTGAGACATGGTTAATGCCGCGGGCCTGGGAAAATGTTTCCGATGTAGCGGCACCCGTGGGGCCGCCAAAGTCGCTCAGGAGAAATTCACTGAACGTGCGTTCGGCATGATAATAGGTGGCGGCAGCCTGGCGTTCGGATGTTCCCGCCGAATCCAGATTGGCGAGCACGGCATTGGAGACATCGTGGCAGGTGGCGCAAAATTGACGGCTTTTTTGGTAGCGCGAGTAGAGCCAGCCATGGGAAGTGTTGGGGTCGGTGAGGGGGCCTCGCCGCGTGTTACCCGTTATTCGGTCGACAAAAAATTGTCCCCCTGTGGCTTCGATGTAGTTGGGCAGCATACCATTGCCGTAGTGATATGGAAAGTTATCGCTCCCAAGGAAGGGGGTGATGTTGTCAAAAAGGTTGATCGAGGAAAGAATGTCAAGATCGGCCGCTGTTGTTGCGGCGGTGAGCGCAGGGACGGGAGGGTTTTCTGCGGGGACATCGGGTTGTCCGAGGGCAGCGATGGGATCAACCATGCGGTGGCAGGTAGCACAGGTGACCCCCTCGCGGTCCTCTTTGGTGAGCAGGGATGTGTTCGGGGGATCGCTGCGTCCTCCAAGCCATCCTGCCGGCGAGTGACAACGGACGCATAGGTCGGCTGCATTGGGGCTGCCCAAGGCCCAAATGGCATCCTGGTTGGCGACGGCCAGACTTGCCAGCCAGAGCGGGTCACGAGCTGCGTGTGCCATCATGGACCCGTTCCATCCGCGGGCAGGATTGGTGGGGGCGTCAAATCCATCGTGGCAATTGGTGCAGTCTGCAATGGCTTCCAGTTGTCTGGCAGTCGCATCAGGTTGACTTCCCGGCATAAATACGGGTGAGTAGTCGCTGACGGGAGTCGGTATCCATGCACCAACAAAGCATACTAACACGTAGAGGCCGATCAATGTGAGCGTCCCAATCTGAGTTCGTTTCCGAGTGCCTTTCATCCAGAATCTCCCGCATTAGAATTTATGAGCACATGGATTTGTGATGGCTATGCGTATTCTGCAAATTATGACGCGTATCTTATCAGGCATGGCGGGTTTTGGGTAATTTCTCGCGAGAGCCCCCAATGATGACAAATGCTGTTAGTGAATGCGTTGATACCGCTTGTGAGGCAGTCTTAAATTCAACTGGCTTATAGATGTTTGCTGATCAGGTTACTATGGCTGCGGCACATCGCCGCCATCCAGGGTGTCCATCATGAAAACTCGAGGCCTTCGAGGCCGATGATCCAACCTACCTGGAAAACGGACCGGGTGGTTACCGTCCACGGCCTGGTCTGCGATGTGGTCAACGCGCAGCCCAAGGACCTCGGCCTGCGGGTCATGGGCACCGGCGGATGACGGGTATCCAGCAGTTGAAATGATCAATCTTCTCCGGGATGACCGGTGAGGAGTATGCGCATGCTGTTGAGCACCACGATGATGGTGGAGCCTTCGTGACCGAGTACGCCGAGGGTTAACGGGATCCAGCTGCCCATCGCGGCCAGCCCGAGCAGAATCACGACACCGAGCGAAATGGCAAGGTTTTGACGGATGATGCTGCGGCAGCGCCGGCTCAGGGTGAATGCCTCCAGCAGGCTTTCCAGATTGTCATGGGTGAGGACGACGTCAGCCTGTTCCAGCACGGCATCACTACCGCGCAGGCCCATGCCGATCGAGACATCCGCCGCGGCGAGGCTGGGTGCATCATTGATGCCGTCGCCCGCCATCGCCACCTTGTCGCCCTGCTTTTTCCAAGTCTGGATGGCGGCGACTTTGTCCTCGGGGTGCAGCCCGTGTTGAAAGTCGGTGAGCCCTACCTCGTCGGCAATGAGTTGGGCCGATTCGGCACGGTCGCCCGTAAGCATCGATGTTTTGACACCGCGCTGATTGAGTTTGCTGATCAGGCGCGCGGCTTCGGCCCGCGGGGTGTCACGCAGCAACAGGCGCCCTGTCAGGTCTCCGCTGTGGATGATGACCTCGGTCAATCCCGCTTCGGGAAGCGCCAGCTCGGTGAGCCACGGGTTGTGCTTGTCCGTATCGAAAATCAGCGAGCGACGCCCCAGGGTCACCCGTTGCCCATCGACGGCACCCCGCAAACCCTTGCCTGAGAGCGATTCGAAATCGGCCACCTCATGGCGCGTACCCGCGCGCTCGGTGTGCTCGGCATCAATCGCCCTCGACAGCGGGTGGGTGGAATTCAGGGACAGCGCCGCGGCGAGATCGAGCAGGCGCTGATCGGAGTCAGGCAGGTTGGTTTCTATGCCCACAAGCTGCAGCTCCCCCCGGGTGAGGGTGCCGGTTTTATCCATTGCCAGCCGGGTGATTTGCGCCAGGTTTTCAACGGCAATACCACCCCGGAACAGGATGCCACGCCGGGCGCCGGCAGCAATTCCGGCCAGGATGGCACTGGGGATGGAAATCACCAGGGCGCAGGGAGAGCAGACCACCAACAAGGTCATGGCGCGGTAAAAGGCGGATTTCTGGCCTTCCGCAGCGATGAAGGCAGGCAGGTGCATGCCGTAGTGCCAGAATAGGAACATGCCCAGGGCAAGCAGCAGGATGGCAATCGTGTAGGCCGTGCCAAACCGGTCGGTAAACCGCTGCGACGGCGCCTTGGACTGCTGCGCCTCGGTAATCAAGCGGATGATCCGCGCGTGGGCACTGTCGCCCGCCTCTTTCTCCACCTCGGCATCAAGCCTCCCCCAGGTATTGAGGGTGCCACTGAAGACGCGGTCGCCGGGACGTTTGTCGACGGGCAACGACTCACCGGTGAGCGACGATTCATCCGCCGAACTCTCGCCGGCGGTAACCCGGCTGTCAGTGGGAAACTGCTCACCTGGCAAGATCCGGATTTTTTCGCCGACACGGAGGGTGGAAACAGAAACTTCCCTGGTGCTGTCATCCTCCAGGATGGTCAGTGCCTTTTTCGGGGCGTCATGGAAAAGCGAGCGGATTTCGCGCTCGGTGCGGGCCATGGCCATGGCCTCCAGCGCCCCGCTCAGTGAAAACAGAAACAGCAAGGCGGCACCCTCCCACCAGGCCCCGATAAAGGCGGCGCCAACCGCCACCGCGATCATCAGAAAGTGGATGTCGAGCCGGAGCCGGCGCAGTTTTTCCAGGGTGTCCAGAGCCGCGTCCCAGCCCCCGGTCATGTAGGCGATCAGGTAGATGCCGAGCGCGATGTCTTCCGTGCCGGGGAACCGCTGAATAATAATCCCCGCCAAGGTAGCGAGACCACAGACGATCGCGCTGCCGAGAAGAAGTTGCCAAGAGTCGTCGTCATGATTGTGGGCCATTGGATTAACGTCGAAACTAGCGGGTTTGAAAGAGAGGGGAATCGAAAAACCTATGAGACTGTGTCTCAATAGTCAGCCGGCTCCTCGTCGCTGCTGCGGGCGATCACCGTGACAATCTGGCTGTTTTCATCACAGGCGCGGTCGGGGTCGGGGTCGAAGTCGCCGATGGTCCGCACCGTGGTAAAACCGGCTTCCTCCAGCAGCTTGCCCATCTCCCGTGGCCAATACCAGTGCAGGTGATGGGTGCTTGTGCTGGAGTCGACCACCTGGCCTTCATGGGTTAGAATTTCGTAACGGTGCTCTCGAGTGAGTTCTTGCGATAAGCGCTTGATCTGAAAACGTGTATGGCAACGTGCGGTGTTACCGTCCGGAAGTTGGGTTTCCTGATCGAGAAACCATTGGTCCTCCTCAAGCTCGCCGGTGATCTCAGCCCATGGGATGAATGTGGTCAAGTAAAGCCCCCCTCCCGGGTGGAGGTGCTGGCTTATGTTGGAAAGTAATCCGGGGATCACTGCCGGCGGAAGCAGTTGCAGGGTGAAAGCCGGGATCATGATCGCCCCGTAAGTACTTCCCGTTTCGAAATCAACCATGCTGGCGTGATGCAGGACCGGTTCCAGATCTCCCGTCTGCGCACGGCACAAGCCGAGCATGTCGGTCGAGTTGTCCAGCCCCTCGACAAAGTAGCCTGCGCGCAGAAGGGGCAGGAGAAGCCGACCCGAACCGCAGCCCAGTTCAAGGGACGTTCCCGGGAACTGGCCAAGGAACATTTCTAACAACGGAAACTCCGCGCTCGCTCCTTCGGCAGCCCAGAAGGTGTCGTGCAGCTGTGCCTCAAGTTGGTTGTACATGAATTTTTTGGGATATCTGGAGTTCAAACGTGCCGAGCGCCTACGCGTCCTGGGGTCTGATCATCGCGTAGAGCGTGGTGCCGGGGGTGGGCTGGCGCATTTCATCATAGGCAACCTGGAGGCCCTTGTCCTCGGTGACACGGAAAAGGAGGATGTGTTCCTGTCCATACATTTTTTCAAAATCCTCCATGGTGAATTGTTCGGTCAGGGTGGTCTTTTTAACCACCCCGCCACGGGCGGCAAAGTCTTCCAGCCTTTTGAACTTGGGCCGTGAGGGGAAACATATCCGCCCGCGCATGTGCGCAGCCACCGCCGTCTGGTGGTGCGCGTCATCATCCGTGGGGGCGACCTGCCAGACATTCTCCCTGCCGAACACATGGATGAAATGATGGGCCGCCAGCGAGTTCACCTCGTCATTGGGTGTGGTCGTGACCAATTGCCCGAGTCCGGTGAGCTCAAGCTCATCCTCAACGTACTCGGAGAGGATGTTGGCCCGGTGGGCCGGCAACCCTTCAAGCTTGGCCCGGGCAATGTTGTCATAATTGGTGTCGAGCAAAAGCACGTCATGGCCATCATCCTTGAGCGCCTTGGCGGCAAGCCGCACCCATTGCCCGGCACCCGCGAACAGGATGCCGCGCGGGTTCTTGGAGGCCAGACCAAGACAACGCGCGAGCGGCGCGGACAGCAGCCCGTATATGGCCACCGTGCCCACAATAACAATAAAGACAATGGGCACCATCTGGTGGGTGACGTCACCAATGGCCTTGTCCAGTCGACCCGCATGAACGGCATGCTCAAATTCCAGAGCAAAGATGGCGGTGACCGCCGCCGCCACGATACCGCGCGGTGCCATCGCCGACAGGAATACCTGCTCCTTGAAGGTGACTTGTTTTGAAAAGGCGTTCGATATAAAGACGGACAGCGGCCGCACCACGATCACGAGGATGGCAAGCAGCGCCAACCCATCGGGAAGGGCGTCCTGCAACTCCTCAAGCTTGACCCGGCCAGAAAGGATGATGAACAGCACCGAGATGATCAGGACGCGCAGGTTTTCCTTGAACTCAAGAATATGCCTAACGGAAACCGATTTCTGGTTGGCGAGGGCGATGCCGAGCACCGTGCATGTGAGCAGTCCCGACTCCGGCTGGATCGCATTCGAGGCCGCAAAGGCAGTGGCGGTTACCGCCAGCAGAAAAACCGAGTGAAGATAGTCCGGGATGAGGTGATGCTTGAGGAGGAGTTCGATGATTTTTGCCAATATAAAGGCGAGCACGACACCCACCAACAGAGTGAGCCCGAGCGCCCGAAAAATTTCCTCCCTCGCCGCATCCACATCGCCAGCAATGGCAACCTGATAGACAAGGACTGCAAGGATGGCGCCGATAGGGTCGATGACGATACCCTCCCACTTGACCACGTTACCGATTTTCCGCGAGGGTTTGATGTGACGTAGCAATGGGGCAATCACCGTGGGACCCGTAACCACCAAGATGGCTCCTAACAGCGATGCGACACGCCAGTCGAACCCAAGAATATATCGCGAGGCGACGGAGGTAAGTAGAAATCCCACGACCACACCCAGTGTGCAGAGTCGGAACACAGGGGTCCCGCTTTCCTTGAGATCAGAGAATTTCAGCGTCAGCCCGCCTTCAAAAAGAATCACAGCGACACAGAGACCCACGGCCGAAAGCAAGACGTCGCTGGCAACGAGATATTGGTCGATCGTGGCTCCGGTGAAGTTACCGAAGCCGAATCCAACGGCGAGTAGAATAAGGATGGATGGCAGCTTGCATCTCCATGCCAACCACTGGGCGGTAATACCCAGTGCAAGAACGAGTGTGAAGTAGGTGAGAGGGGTCATAGATGTGGGCGGCTATTGAAGAGCGAAATGCCGACGATGACCATTGTAATTACATTGAATTTTCATCATGCCAACTAATATCAAAAATCGAACATGACTGCTTGACGGGGGGTTGCGGGTTGACCAGTCTGGCAGGGATGGTTTCCGCGGGTGTTACGGCGGAAGCTGTTTTTTTCACGACTCATTGCCATTATTATAATCACCTTTTAGCGAAGATTTTACTGTGTATTCTAACGAAGATTACCTCCTTGAACTACTGACAGAAGCCGGACTGGTGACTGTGGAGGAGATCGAGACCGTCCGTAGCCAATTAAAGGGCAGAGAGAGTGTAGTCGAACGCCTGATCGGGGCAGCCCGGATCAGCGAGGAACAGGTGGCGCAGATCTCTGCCCAGAGTTCCAGCATGGACTACATCGACCTGGAGCACACCGCAATTTCACCGGATATGTTCGAGAAAATCCCGGACGATATCGCGAGGCGCTTCCGTGCCGTACCCGTAGCGGACGATGGCACCTACCTGACGGTGGCGATTGCCGACCCTCTGGACTTTGAGGTTCTGGACAGCCTGCCCCATATCCTGGGGCGTGAGATCAATGCGATTTGCGCCACCGCCTCGGCCATCGCCCACGTCATCCACCAGAACTACGGTGGCGATACCTCCGAGGAGGCCGCCGGAGAGCAATTCACCGTGGTCAGCGCGGAAGGCAATGAGGAGGCGTCCGCGGACGACGCGCCGATCATTAAAATGGTTTCCACCATCCTGCTCGAATCCTTCAAGATGAAGGCAAGTGATATCCATATCGAGCCGCTCGAAACAAGCCTGCGCATCCGTTTTCGGGTCGACGGCAAGCTGATCGAGGTGGATAACCATCCCAAAAAACTTCACCCCGCCATTATTGCCCGGATCAAGGTGATGAGCGGAACCATGAGTATCGCCGAGAAACGCTTACCCCAGGACGGACGCATCCAGATCAGGGTGGCCGGAAAAGAGGTCGATCTCCGGGTCTCGTCCGTGCCCAGCAATCACGGCGAGAGCGTCGTGATGCGTATTCTCGACAAGACCTCGCTCATGCTCGGCCTGCCCGAGCTCGGCTTCCTCTCCGATGACCAGGAAACCATCGACAAGATGATCCGCCTGCCGGACGGGATCATCCTCGTCACCGGTCCCACCGGCTCCGGCAAGACCACCACGCTCTATGGTTGCTTGAACACGATCAACACCTCGGACCGCAAGATCATCACGGTGGAAGACCCGGTGGAATACGAACTCCCCGGGATCAACCAGGTGATGGTGAAAACGGATATTGGCATGACCTTCGCCGCCGCCCTCCGGGCCATGATGCGCCAGGCCCCGAATATCATCATGCTCGGTGAGATTCGTGATGCCGAAACGGCTGGCATCGCCATTCAGGCGGCACTCACCGGTCACCTTGTCTTTTCCACCCTGCACACCAATGACGCGCCGGGTGCCGTCGCCCGACTGGCCGACATCGGCGTCAAACGCTTCCTCATTGCCTCATCGGTGCGCTCGATCATCGCCCAGCGACTTGTCCGGAAACTCTGCCCGAAGTGCAAGACGCCCGCCGTGCTCAACGATCGCCAGATGCGTACTCTCAACCTTGATGCCAAGCAGGTTGCAGAAAGCGATATCATGGGCCCCCAAGGTTGTGATATGTGCCGCCAGATGGGCTACCGGGGCCGTATGGGAATCTTCGAGATATTCAAGGTGGACGACGAGGTCCGCCACCTCATTAACGAGGAACTGACTTCCCCGCAGCTGCGCCGCCGCGCACGGGAGTTGGGGATGCGCACCCTGCGCGAAGATGGCATCCGCAAGGTGCTCGCCGGTACCACATCTGCAGAAGAAGTCCTGCGCGTCACAATGTCTGACAGCGACTAAACATCACGATTGAACCCGATGAATCACCCCACGCGGTCAATCATAGGTTCCCATAACAGCTTACACATCTTCCATGGATAATTCACAACTCATCGACATTTTCGTCAACCGCGGTTTGATCGATCAGTATCTAGCCACTGACATCGTTCAGGAGGTCAATAACAGTGGTAAGGAAATCTCAGAAATCCTTGCCGACTACGAGGTCATCCAGGAAAAGGACGACGTCTGGCCCATCATTGCCAACGAGTTAGGTGCCGGCATGGTCGATCTCACGAACTTCGATCCGCCGCCGGAACTGCTCGCCATGATCCCTTCCGGGATGGCCCGTCTGCACGGTGCCCTTCCGGTCAACATGGACAGCGAAGGCCTGACCGTCTGCCTGGTCGATCCCCTTAACCCGCAAGTCGTCGAAGACCTTCGCTTTGCCCTGGGCAAGGAAATTATCCTCGCCATCGCCCCCGACCACCTGGTTGAGAAAAAGCTGAGCGATTCCTATGGAGGTGAAGGCCAGGCGATGGATGATCTGCTGAGCCAGTTGGAGGAGGGGTTGGTCAACACGAACAAGGAATCTGCACAGGATGTCGAGGCCGAGGCAAACTCCGCTCCGATCATTCGTTATGTCGACCTGGTGCTTTATCAAGCGATTAACGAGGGGGCGTCCGATATCCATTTCGAGCCTTTTGAAGCCGACTTCAAGATCCGCTATCGGGTCGA
>JARFRT010000441.1 GCA_029287105.1 Akkermansiaceae bacterium
ATCCACGATTGACAATTATTCAGGCAGCACCGCATTCCCAAGGGAATGCGGTGTCCTTTTGTAATGGCCTGGCGTCACGGGCATGCAGGAAGGGGAACACAAACCATCTCCGAGGAGAGCGAACGCTGAAATGGGCGGTGATGGGCGATACGCAAGATATTAGGGGTATGGCAGAGAGCGGCTTGGCTTGATTTTTCTTGTGGAAAATAGTTTCGGTTTGTGGGGTTGAATTTTTGACAGATGGCTGGCGGAGGCTTCGTTTAGGGTGCATTGAGCGGGTGCTCCTCTACTGCAAGCGACCCAAAACAAACGAGAAGACCGCAGGAAGCGCCGCTGAGAAGCACACACTCACCTCTGATGAAAGCATTTCTCGTGAGGGATGAATTAACCTAACACAAATTGAATACATAATGAAAAAACGATCTCACCTTGTTCTCTTGCTACTTGGGCTCATGACGATGCCCTGTCTGCAAGCACTTGCGAAAATTGAAAGCCCGAACTTACCCGCTGATTTTCAACCGACACAAAGCGACTTTGACGATGACGGAGCAGGGAAACGAAATGGTGGTTATTTAGGCATACCGGGACTACGCGGCCGACCGCTCCTTTTTGACAATGGGCAATATGCTGTTTTTGTCAGCAAAGAGCCTGAAAATGGCGGCGGTGGCAGGCTTCTCGCAGGAGATATTATTCTTGAATTTCAGGGGAATCCATTTCCAAAAAATGCTGTCTTCACCTTCAAGTATGGCATTCAACAAGCCGAGAATCTCGGTCGAGACGTCACTTTCATTCGCTGGAGAAAAGGTGAAGTTGAGAAGATGAAAATTCCGTATAAAGGCCCGCAGCCTCCAGACCTGACCGCCGGCGAAAAGTACGATCCTAAGTCGGACCCTTGGAACTTAGGCGCTACAGGCGCTGAAGGCTATATTTGGGCGATTCCCCACAAGACGACCGAAGGAGCCACCCAGATCTATATCACCGAGGTCAAACCCAACACACCGGCTGAAGGAGTGCTGAAGGTAGGTGATGTCCTCATCGGAGCATTTGGTGAAAAATTCACTTGGGACGCTCGCAAAGAATTTGCCCACGCATTGACCCGGGCTGAAACCACGAAAGAAAAGGGTCAGCTGGATCTGCTCGTCTGGAATGACGGTAAGACACGCACGGCAACGGTGCCCATGGAAGTCATGGGCGGCTACAGCGCCAGTTCACCCTATGACTGCCCGAAAACCGAAAAAATAGTCGATGATGCAGTGGCTCATTTCAAGAAATACGGCCTCACGAATATCAGACCCGGAATGCCAAGAAATACGGAGAGTATTTATGGACTTGTGAATGCGATTGGCCTGCTCGCAACCGGAAGAGAGGATGTCATGCCTCTCGTCAAAAAAAAGATCGATCAGGAGAAAATCAAGTTTCCCACGGATCACACATGGACAATCAGCTACCGCTTGATTTTACTGTGTGAGTATTACCTGGCGACAGGGGATAAGTCGGTTCTCGCTGCGATCGAGGCCAACGCAATCCATGTAGCGCGTGGCCAGTCGCTGGCAGGCACCTGGGGCCACCGCATTGCGATTCCTTATCAATTTTCAGATGGCACACGTTATGGAGTCGCCCCAGGTTACGGCGCAATCAACGCAACGGGCACAGTCGCCATGGTCGGAATTGCACTTACCCAGAAATGCGGAATCGACAATGATGACATTCGCACGGCAATGCAACGAGGCGCCCGGTTCTTACGTTTCTACAGCGACAAAGGAGCCGTAACCTACGGGGATCACCCTCCCTATTTCGAGGTCCATGATACCAATGGCAAGAACTCCATGGCGGCTGTATTCTTCGGGCTGATCGGAGATCAGGAATACGCTGATTACTTCATCAAATCGACCATTGCCTCTTACAACGAGCGCGAGAATGGGCACACCGGAAACTACTTCAGCTTCATTTGGGGAGCACTGGGCGCCGCCCAAGGCGGTGATGATGCGGCCGCGGCCTTTATGCAGGAGATGGCCTGGTTCTACGATCTGGAGCGTCGTGTGCAAGGAAACTTCGTTTATCAGGGTAAGCCAGGCATGGAAAACAAGCAAGGCTCCGAGCACCAGTATATTCACTGGGACTGCACCGGCGCGAGACTTTTGGCCTATTGTCTTCCACGCAAAGCAATTCACCTAACAGGAAAGAACAGCGCATTGAGATCGATTGAAGGTGATGAACTCGAAAATACGATTGATGCAGGCCGCTTGGATGAGAAAGATTATTATGACCTCTCCACACAGGAATTGCTTGGAAAACTCACCCATTGGTCCCCGGCCGTTCGCCACCGCGCCAGCCAAGCCCTCTCCGGTAAGCCGGATAACGTGGTTCCCCAGTTGCTCGAATTGCTTGAAAGCGAGAATCGCTTCGCACGCTATGGAGCATTGCAGGGACTGGCTCAGGCCGGGCGTCATTCAAAAAAGGCAGTGGATCTTATTCTCTCAGCCCTCGAATTGAGTGATGACGAAAACTTCAAGTACTTCGCCTTAAATTGCTTCAGTGGTTACGACAAGAAGATGGGCTTGTCGGGGCATGCAACATACGCCGCCCCAAAAGTGATGAAGCTCGCTTTCAATGGTCACTTTGACGAGCCAACAGGGAAGCTGATTTCCCGCTTCGGGGAAACGATGTTTGATCCTGCAGATCAAAAGCCGATGCATGCCTTCGCGCCCGGCGGCGATGGGATTGAAAATTATGACAGCGAATTAGTTCTGGGGTCGATACGATTAATGCTTCAATCCAAAAATGGAGTCACTCGCAGCCTTGCTTCACTCGCATATGACAACCTCGAGCCACAACAAGTTCAAAAACTCTGGCCGTCTATCGATGCCGCCGTAAAAGAACTGGCGCCCAGCGGCATTATGTTTGCATCAAGTGTCCGCTTAAACGGCTTGGAATTAATGGGGCAGAACCGTGTCCGGGAAGGCATGGAGAATATGGTTTGGCTATTAACCAACCAGAAGTTCCATAAAGGAAAAGAGCGAACGGAGAAAATCCTCTCAATGCTGATCGAATACTATGGCGGGCATGCCAAAGTAATGCTGCCAGAGCTTGAAAAAGCGGCGGCATATCATGAGCCCGGTGGCATCGTGCCCGGTGCAAAAGAACAAGCACTCTCCATTCGCGCCACGATGGAGAAGATCAAAAATCTTCCGACTCCCGATTGGCAATTGACCAGTATCGCAAAATTTCTCCAAGCCGAATAGTCTTTCGCTTTCCGAACATGACCGTCACCTCTGTCCCCGCTTGCCCCCAGCGCCCTGTTCGCAGCGCCAGTGGGCGGATCGCGGGATTGCTCTCTATCAGGTGCCGCATTGGCAGGTGGCCTTCTCTCGCTGTTTTTTGAGTCTTGCTCCATCCCGTGCAGGCGTGTTCGCGGTTGTAGGCCAGTAGTGGCGGACACACAAACCATCTCCGAGGAGAGCGAACGCTGAAATGGGCGGTGATGGGCGATAGGCAAGATATTAGGGGTATGGCAGAGAGCGGCTTGGCTCAGGGTCATCCAGCTAGGGAAGAGAAAAGAAAGAATTGGCCACAAAAGGCACATGTTTCACAAAACCCAGCCTTGTGGATCTGTCGATTCAGCCCTTGGATTCAAATTTCAGGGGAGCATTTTTAAGAAAAGGGGCGGAATGACGATCTTTTCTGTGTTTCTTGTGCTTTTTGTGGCCATTCACCCCTAGCTGGATCGCCCTGGCGGCTTGGCTTGATTTTTCTTGTGGAAAATAGTTTCGGTTTGTGGAGTTGAATTTTTGACCGCTGGCTAGCGGGCGCATCGTTTCAGTGGCACTGAACAGGTGTCACCTAATACAGGCGACCCGAAACCAACGAGAAGACGCAGGAAGCGTCGCTGAGAAACACACATTCACCTCTGATGAAAGAATTCCTTGTCACCATATTTGCCTTGCAGACCGTCCTCACAGCGTCAGGTAAGGAGGCTCAATATGAGCCTGCCGGTTTACGGATACCCACCGAGTGGGCCGGCAAAGTCACGCCGGACAACGCCTGGCGCGAGTATCCCCGCCCCAACCTCGTGCGCCCCCAGTGGCAATGTCTCAACGGGCTTTGGGACTACCGTGTCACTTCGGGAACTCAAACCAGCCGCCCGGATTCATGGGAGGGGAAGATCCTGGTCCCTTTCGCGATCGAGTCCGCCCTCTCCGGAGTCAAAGGCGTCCTGACGCCGGACGATGCTCTCTGGTATCAGCGCCAGGTCGATGTCTCAGCCAAGCCAGGCAAGCGCCACCTGCTCCACTTCGAGGCGGTCGATTACGAATGCACCCTTTGGATCAATGACAAGAAGATCGGCGAGCACACCGGCGGCAATCTGCCGTTCAGCTTTGACATTACCGACGCGCTTGGTTCTGAGCCAGTCACGCTGACGCTGCGCGTCAAAGATGCCTCCGATCTCGGCTACCAGCTCCACGGCAAGCAGAGGCTGCATCCGGCCGCGGTGTTCTACACCGCCGTTTCCGGGATCTGGAAAACCGTATGGATGGAAGAGGTCCCGGAACTCCACATCACCGCTCTCAAGCTCACGACGACCATGGATGGCAAGGTGGACCTCGGGATTTCCCTTTCCGATGGGAAAACCGCAGCGGCCACGGTCGTGGCCTCGCTCGATGGCAAGGAAGTCGCCCGCGCGAGCGGTCAGAGCGATTCCATTTCCCTGACCATCCCTGAACCGAAGCTCTGGTCTCCCGCTTCCCCGACTCTCTACGATCTCAAGATCGAGGTGGGCGACGACGTGGTGACTTCCTACACCGGAGTGCGCGAGGTGGGACGTGAAAAGGATGCGGACGGGCACTGGCGCTTCACGCTCAATGGCAAGCCGATCTTCCATTGGGGCGTCCTTGACCAGGGCTGGTGGCCGGATGGCTTGCTGACCCCGCCCTCCGAGGAGGCGATGGTCTCGGACATCCTGTTTCTCAAAAAGGCCGGCTACAACACCATCCGCAAACACATCAAGGTCGAGCCGCGCAGCTACTACTACCATTGCGACAAGATCGGGATGCTGGTCTGGCAGGATCAGGTCAGCAACGGCATCGGCCGCCGCCGTGGAGAGGGGACAAGCAGCTCCCTCTGGACGCGGCTGGAGCCGGATCCTGTCGAAGTCATCTGGCCCGATGAGGCGCACGACCAGTACATGGCGGAGTTGAAAACCATGATCGACACGCTCCACAACCACCCCTCGATCGTGCAGTGGGTGCCCTTCAACGAGGCATGGGGTCAGCACCGAACTCCTGAGGTTGGCAAATGGGCGGTCGATTACGATCCCACCCGCCACATCAATGTTGCATCCGGAGGGAACTTTTTCCCCGTTGGCCATATCGTCGATGCCCATCTTTATCCGCATCCCGCCTTTCCTTTTGAGCAGGGTGAAGGCGGGCGCTTCGATGACTTCGTCAAGGTGATGGGTGAGTTCGGAGGTCATGGATTTCCAGTCCCGGGTCACCTGTGGAATCCCAAGGAAAAAAACTGGGGCTACGGCGAACTGGCCAAGGAAAAAAAGGCATGGCTCGCGCGCTATCGTAAATCGATCGACATGCTCGCCGGGCTTCGTAAGCAGGGTATTGCCGCTGGTATCTACACCCAGACGAGCGATGTCGAAGGGGAAATCAACGGAATCCTCACTTACGACCGCAAGGTGAAGAAGGCCACCGCCGAGACCTTGGCCGAAATCCACCGCGAAGCGGGATTCTGACCATCGCCGCTGCGAAAATCACCCGAACATTTTATGGCCACCAATATGAAAACATCTCAACGATCGCAACGCCTCGGACTCGCCGCCGGCGTGGTGATGCTCGCTTCCGGAACCTGCCTCGGGGCGGAACCGGCCACGCCCATCGCTCCCAATATCGGTTTCAAGGAAGTCGCTCAGGACAAAGTGACATGGCGCGGAGGCTTCTGGGGGAAACGGCTGGAGATTCACCAGAAGACCACCATCCCGCATGTGCTCGACAATCTGGAGAAGCGTCATCACTTCAGGAATTTTGACGTCGCCGCCAAAGTCGTCGCTGGTGAAAAGCAGATAATTGGTAATGACGGCCCGAGTGAATCCTCCAGCCCTCTGGATGGTGACCCGAGCGCGGAGGACACTTCGGATCCGACCGCTGAAAAAGGCGCGGCGATCGATATCGTCGGCAACCACGCCTACGATTCGGATGCCTACAAGGGGCTCGAGGGTGCCTGCCACTCGGCCTGCCTCCACGATGACCCCGCCTTGGAAAAGCGGGTCAGCGACCTCATCGATCGCATCGTCGCCTCGCAGCGGGAGGACGGCTACATGATCAGCTATTACACTGCCAAGGAACCGGAAAACCGCTGGAGCAACCTCCGGCTCAATCATGAGATGTATTGCGCGGGTCACTTCTTCGAGCTCGCGGTCGCGCATAACCAGCTCACCGGCGGCACCAAGGCGCTCGACGCGGCGAAGCGCTTCGCCGACCATATCGACCGCACCTTCGGCCCTGGAAAGCGTTACGACGTCGGCGGCCACCAGGAGATCGAGCTGGCCCTGGTCAAGCTCTACCGGGCGACCGGCGAGAAGCGCTATCTCGAGCTTTCCCGCTTCTTCCTCGACGAACGCGGCCATGCCCATGGCACCGAGCGCAAACCGTTCACCGATGTCCCGCCCCGCGCGGTTCCGGAGAAAAGGCCCGATGAGACGATGGCGGAATACCGGCCGAGGAAATGGAGCACCCGCAACGGCCGCATGCAGGACCACAAGCCGCTGCTCGAACAGACCGAGGCGGTCGGCCACGCCGTCCGCGCGGGCTACACCTATGCCGCCATGGCAGACATCGCCCGTTTTAGCGACGCACCCGAGTATGCCAAGGCAGTCCGGACACTGTGGGACGATGTGGTGTTCCGGAAAATGTATCTCACCGGAGGACTGGGGACAGCCCAGTATGCCGACGAGGGTTTCGGTGATCCATACCTCCTGCCCAACAAGACCTACTGCGAGTCCTGCGCCAGCATGGCCTCCGTGTTCTGGCAGCACCGCATGACCCTGATGGACGGCGATGCCAAATACGCCGACGTCATGGAGCTGACGCTCTTCAACGGCGCCATCTCCGGACTGGGCGCCACCGGGGATAGTTTTTCCTATCAGAACCCGCTTGAGTCCGCGAACGGTGGCAAGAGAACCCC
>JARFRT010000494.1 GCA_029287105.1 Akkermansiaceae bacterium
GAGTTGGACTGAACCCCGCAAGCACCGTCACTTACAGCCCATGGTATGTCATCAGTGATGGCTCTACGCCTCCAGTGCACACCGGTCTGCGTTCAGGGATTAGTCAGAGTGTAGTAATTGGCAGTCCGGTGTCCTATGGCGATCTCTACGTGCCCTCCGGCACGAAGATCACGGTAACCAAAACCGGATCACTGGAAGTAACCGGCAAGGTCGAACTCGCATCCGGTGCCGAGATCATTGTCAACGGCGGCTCTCTCACCCTCGGTGATGATAGTGTCATTTCCGGAACCTTCACGATTTTCAACGGCTTCGGCTCATGGGACATCAGCGGCGACACGACCTTCAACGTGAGCCAGAAGCTGGCACTGATCTCGGATATCCATGTCGCCGGAGGCAAGACGCTTACGGTCAATGGCGGTGGCGAACTGATCCTGGACGGCTGCATAATCGATAGCCAGTCACCAGGAAGCCCCTACAACATCACCGCTGATGCCGATGGCATCCTGACGATGGCCCGCAGCAACATCACCGACGCGGTGATCGATATCAATACCGTTGATGCATCCGTTCCCGCCAACCTGCGGTCACGCGTCTATGACAATAGTTTCACCAACTCTGATGTTGAAGCCACGGCTGACTCCCGGGTGTATCACAACTTCTTTGATGGGCAAACCGATGGGGATTCAAACACAGACACCACCACCGCATTTGACGATGTTGATGGCTGGGGCAATGTCACGAGCGTCGGCGAATTGAAGAACAAGTTCATCCTCGACTTTGTTCTGCCCAGCCCTGTGACCTACGCAGGCCGCACGCTGGACAGCGATGGGAACCTGTTTGTGCAGACGAATGATCCTGTCGGCATGACACTGGACGTCAGCGATCTGGATGCCACCAACATTGCCGGGATTACGGCTGCGGAAGCATTGCTCGGGTATGACTCGGACATGCTGACCAGTCCGTCCATAACGCCGACCACCGGGTCTGGTGTCCAGGACTGGGAAGTGATTCAAACTACCATGGATAGTCCGGACGCCACCCTGGGTTATATCGACAGTGCACTCGGTTTGGAGTTTACCAGTGGGCCTGCGACGGGAAGTCTTGACGACATGACGGCGGCTACGGTGAACTTCACGGCTGGAACGGCTGGCTACACCTACGGATTCTTCCGTGTGCAGACGGACCGCGTGTTTGACGGCAATGGCGTGTTTCTGAAGGACACGCGCCTGACCCAATACGATTCCTCCGCTCCGGGCAACTGGTCCTATGTGGCACCCCACACCTCGAACACCGGCTCGCTGGTGATCGATAACGACGTTCCTGTGATCAATGTCGCTTCCGCAACAGCCACCCAGGATCAACCATCCTTCGCGGGTGTGGATGTCTTGAACGGTGCTAATCCACTGTTCCGTCAGGCATCCGATCTGGTGGTCGCGTTCAACGCCACCGATAACGGCTACGGTCTGTCCGGCCTGGATGCTGCGGACGCCGGTGATGATCTGGTTCTGGAAATGGTGCGGGGTGCGAACACGCAGCCGCTGGTTCTTGGTGCCGACTACAGCATCACCAGTGCGGTCGATAGTAATGGAGTGGTGAGCTACGTCCTTTCCATTGCTCCGTCCTTTGCCACCATGTCCGGCACGTATCAACTTAATGCGATGGTTCGTGACCGATCCGGCAACTTCTCGCTCAATACACAACTGGGCACCTTCACCGTCCAGAATGAAGCGTTGGTGAGTGTTGAGCTGCAAGGCTTTGCTGGCACCAGCCGCGATGTGACCTTTGTGGCCACCATCAATGGTGCGGTGCAGGCAAGCTGGACCAAGACATTGAACGACTTCACGGGAGCCAAGGCTTCTGTGATCCTTGAGGATGTTCCTGCCGGCACCACGCACATCAGCGCGAAGACCGCATGGAACCTGCGTAGCAAGGTGGCTCTTGCGAACGGGATCAACGGTCAGGCGGACTTCACGGGAACAGAGCTCCTTCCTGGAGGTGATATCACGGGGGACAATGTGATTAATACCCTGGACAGCTCCACTTTGCTCAACGTTTGGGGAAGTGCCACCCTTCTGGGCGCAGACATCAACGGTGATAGTGGTGTGCTCACGGCAGACTATAATCTGCTGGCAGGTAACTTCCTAACCGGTGGCGACCCTGAATAGACCGCTGCCAAGTCATTAATGAGTAAAGGGGTTTGGGAAGAGATTTGGTGCGTTTATTGATTGCTTTTTCCTAGGAAAGGA
This sequence comes from Akkermansiaceae bacterium, assembly GCA_029287105.1. Taxonomy (GTDB): domain Bacteria; phylum Verrucomicrobiota; class Verrucomicrobiia; order Verrucomicrobiales; family Akkermansiaceae; genus Oceaniferula. The sequence continues at coordinate 2,247 of JARFRT010000494.1, forward strand.
AATCTTGACGGAGTCCTTGGCGATGTCGGTGGCCAACGTGTATATCCCGCCTGATTTCCAGCTGTTCGCCCCATGTTACTATGGAGATTTTATGGGGATTACATGATGCCTACATTTTTTTTGGGCAGGCCATTCCGGCGGGGAACATCCCCCATGATCATGGTCATCAGGTGCAGAAATGCGGCTGTTTGGGGCCAATATGAAGGCATAGGCTTGGTAGTTGCTAAAAGGGGAGTATGAATTCAAGTGTGTTGTGTTATGATCGAAATTGATAGAGTAGAGGAGCATGAAAAATTTCTCGGCAGTGACAAGATGCAGCAGTTGCACATCTTGTGGGAGGAGACAGCTTTGTCTTCGGTGTCCGATTCCACACGGGCACTGCGCCACTTTCTGGCCCGCCTGAGTGAACTGAACGGGTGTAGTGGCGCGACTTGGCTGGCATTGAATAAGTATGAAGCCGATGCGCTTCCCTCTTCCCTGGCGCCTTTTCAGTCGATTATTACTGAATTGGGGGGCTGGGTGGTCGCGGCGTCGGTCTGTCTTGATCCCCAAAAGGATGCCGACATCGAGCATGAGCGCTGGTTCATGTATGCTGCGAAAGGAGGCCCCGATCATATGACAGACCACATGTGTGCCAATGCAGGCAACGCACGCTCGTGTATCAGGCATGATGTCATGACGGAGGAAGAATGGCAGTACCACTGGTTTCCCAGTAAATATCTTTCCTTTTATGGCATTGGCGAGCGCATGATGATGATGTTTCCGGTGAATGGTCATTGTGAGTCGTGCATCCTCATCGACCGACCTCGCGGGGCCCCGGCCTTTGCCGCTGCTGACAAGCATTTTTGGCATCATGCCATGGCGGGCATACCCTACCTGCACAAGCAACTCTGTGCCGAACGAGGTGTGTTAGGATTTACCGAACCCCTGACCCGGCGCGAGGTGGAGACATACCGGCTGCTGCTGACACCCATGTCGGAAAGCGAAATTGGTAGCAAGATGAATTTATCGACCCATACCGTGCACGATTATGCACGCCGACTCTATCGAAAGCTCGGGGTCAGAGGCCGGGTGGGCCTCATGTCGATGC
>JARFRT010000516.1 GCA_029287105.1 Akkermansiaceae bacterium
GCGCTTCCAGCTTGCGCGGGGTGGCATTGGCGGTCATGGCACCGAGCCGGACGGAACACGTCAGGAGGGCGGCGGTTTTGGCTTCGTGGATGCGGATCAGGTCTTTTTTGGCCAATGCCGTCCCCTCCCCTTCGAGGTCAAGCACCTGGCCGCCGATCAGTTTACGGCTGCCGCCGGTGACCGCGATTTCCATGACGTAGTCCCTGACCCCGTACCGTTGACAGGTCGGCGTCTGGGCGATGATCGCAAACACCTCGGTCAGCAGGGCGTCACCGGTGAGCACGGCCATGCCTTCGCCGAAGATCTTGTGGCTGGTCGGCCGGCCGCGCCGCAGGTCGTCATCGTCCATACACGGCAGGTCGTCGTGGACCAGCGAGTAGGTATGCATGATCTCGGTGGCACAGGCGGGTGCGAGCGCGTGCTCGGTTTCGCCGCCGCAGGCTTCGGCGGCTGCGAGGCAGAGGATGGGGCGCAGCCGCTTGCCACCGGCAAAGACGCTGTAGCGCATCGCCTTGTGAATCGTGCGTGGCGCGGCAGTCGCGGGGGGCAGGAAGCCGCCGAGCGCGGCGTCCACTTGCTTTTGTTTCGCCTTGAGCCAGGGTTTGAGGTCGTCCATGGGGGGATACTAGGTTGACTTGGGTATTATAAAACCACGGAATGTCCGGAAATAACGGGGTGCCCACGGCGGCTTGACCTCCGGCTTGGTTTTTGGAGTTTGGAGTTTGGTTTTTGGAGTTTAAATCCGCTACTCCACCAGCTCGGCAATCTGCACCGCATTCAGCGCCGCCCCTTTGCGCACCTGGTCACCGACAACCCAGAGGGCGAGGCCGTTGTCAAAGACCAGGTCCTTACGGATCCGGCCGACCAGGCAATCGTCCTTGCGGGTGGTGTCGAGCGGCACCGGGTAGAGTTCCTCGTCGGGGTTGTCCTTGGCGTTGATGCCGGGATACTTGGCGAAAATGGCGCGGGCCTCGGCCACGTCCACCGGCCTCTCAAACTTGGCGGTGATACTGACCGAGTGGGAGCGATGCACCGGCACGCGCACGCAGGTGCAGGTGACCCTGAGGTCGGGAAGGTTGAGAATCTTGCGGCCCTCGTTGAGCATCTTCAGCTCCTCCTTGGTGTATCCGTTGTCGGTGAAGGCGTCCACATGCGGAATGACGTTCGAGGCAATCTGGTGCGGGTAGACTTGTTTCATGTCGTCGGTCACCACGCCACCGGCACCGAGCACCTTGATCTGCGCATCGAGCTCGACAATCCCCTGGGCACCGCTGCCGGAAACCGCCTGGTAGCTCGAGGCGATGATACTTTTCAGCCCGTAGAGCTGATGCAGGGGGTAGAGCGCCATCAGGGTGATGATGGTGGTGCAGTTCGGGTTGGCAATGATACCCTTGGGCCGGTCCGCGATCGCCTCGGGGTTGACTTCCGGCACCACCAGCGGCACCTGGTCATCCATGCGAAACGCCGACGAGTTGTCAATCACCACGGCTCCGGCAGCCGCCGCACTGCCCGCATATTCAAGGGAAAGGTCCCCACCCGCGCTGAACAGGGCAATTTCAACCCCGGCAAAGCTGTCGTGTGTCAACTCCTTAACCTTGATTAACTTTCCCCGAAATGGAATCTCCCGCCCGGCCGATCGGGCGGATGCCAGCAAAGTTAATTCGCTAATAGGGAAATTACGTTCTTCCAAACAATCGAGCATTTCCTGACCCACCGCTCCGGTAGCCCCCACGATTGCTACATGTTTTGCTTTTGTCGCATTCATATTCGGCGGTGACAATGGCGATCTGGCGGCGCGTGTCAACACTGTCGTTTTACGAATTTGCCACCCTGGCATGACACAATTATTAGAAATTTTGTGCTTTTTATTATTTTCACATCGCATTAAACACTAAAGAGTGGTATAATGCGCACATGGCTACTACGAAAAGAACTCGTTTCTCTCGCCGCGTCCCGGACCACGTTACAGATGAAATCGTTAATGTGCTAGGGGATGATGACAGCTTCTTCGGATTCAATGATCTCTTCGAAGCTGTTTACGCAAAGCTCAAGGAACGCAACGCCGTCAGCGGTGGAGAAGAAATGCTCCGCCTGCGGGCATACGAAAAACTCCAAAACCTGGTGACCCGGGGCATGATCGAGAAAGAAGGAAAGCAATACAGAGGACTGGCTAAGCTGTCCGAAGCTCATAGCGATTTTCTCGCTGCGCAAGAGTCCGCCTAGTCCGATCTAGCATACTCTGGTCGAAATCATTAAATTTCGTGCTGGTTTTACCACCGCGAATTGTTTTAAAAAGTCCGCGACACCTGACAGGTGTCGCGGGCTTTCTCATTTTGTGCCCATGCAAGTTCTCCATTCCTTCCTTGTTTCACTCCTCCACTCATTCATTCACCAGCCATGCTCCAGAGTTATTTCCCCGTCATCATGCAGACCGCAGTGGCCATCGGCTTCTGCGCCTCCATGCTGATCATGAGTGTCCTACTCGGTAAAAAGGGTCGTAAAAATGCCACCAAAGACACGCCCTACGAGTGTGGCATGCTCCCTGTCGGCGAAGGCTCGCCCCGTTTCAGTGTCAAATTTTACCTGGTGGCCATGCTCTTTGTTATTTTTGACATCGAGGTGGTTTTTCTCTATCCGTGGGCTGTGCAGTTCCGCGATCTTGCCCACGAGGGTACGATGGTGTTCTGGAGTGCCTGCGGCTTTGTCGGCATCCTTGCCGTGGCATACATCTATGCCCTCAAGAAGGGTGCACTTAACTGGAAGGTCTAAGCTGCCATGATCCACCACATTGTCTTTTTCAAACTCCAGCCGGAGGTCGACGACCACAAGCTCGAGGAAATGATCCGTTCGACCCGCAGTATGCTGCTGAAGATACCGGAGGTGCTGAGTGTGCGCTCGGGCCGCAACATCGACACCAACGCCGAGTGGCCGTTTTTTCTTACTGTTGAGGTGGAAACCTTGGAAAAGCTCCGCATGTATGTTGAGGACCCGGTTCACCTGAAATATGTCGAGACGGTGATCAAGCCTAACACAACGGCCCGTTTTGCGCTCGATTTCCAGACGGACCCATCGAAGGATCTGAAATATTCCTAGGGCGTGCTGGTCGCATAACCGCGTCCACTCGCGACGCCAATGGCAGCCAGGTTCGGCTCGTGCTCACCCGCCGGATGGCCCTGCCCGCAGCCCGACCCGGGGCGAGCTATTATTTTCCTCTTTGCAGGATCGCTGGTTCTGGTTATGTTACGCGTAATACTATGGCTCCGCACTCACCACGCGGGTCATGGTTTAACACCAACCACGATCCATTATGAAAAACAGAACCACAAGTACGATTGTGGCACTGGTGCTATGCGCCTGTGCCTTCACCCCAAGCACGATCTGTGCGGAAACTGACACCCGTGCGGAAAAAGCGCGCAGCCTTTACCAGATGGGGATGGTTGCCATCAACGAGGGAAACTTCGACCTCGCCAAGACCAGCTTCAAGGAAGTGCTCAAGATCTATCCCAACCACCCGCAGGCGAGGCGGCAGTTGATTTACATTTCAACAAACAGGAATACGCTCGAGATTGGCCGCCGCAAGGCCGCGCTGAGCAAGGTCATCATCCCGCAGGTTAACCTGGACAAGGCCACGCTTCAGGAAGCCCTGGAAATGCTCGCGCTGCAGGTCGAGCGGGAGTCGAACAAGAAGGTGCTCCCTAACTTTATCGTCCAAGACCCGACCGGCGGCTTCAAGGGACGCACCGTGACACTCCGTCTGAGTCGAATCCCGGCGGAAACGATGCTGCGCTACATCGTCGAGCAAGCGAACGGCAACATCCGCTTCGACAACCACGCCATCGTGATCACACCACGCAGCAAGGGCACGGTGGCCACCCCCCCTGCCAAGGATTCCATTCTGGTGAAGTAGGCAGCCTACCGCGCTCCCTCGTTGCGCCTTGCCGCAGTACAATCACTCGGCGGCATCCCGGCAATGAGACGGTTCGAGTGGTATCACTGATGGGCCCAGGCGTTGAGTGTCCACGCGATGATCACGACTTGAGGCAGGGTCAGCAGCGGCAGGATGAATGTCATTTTCCACGAGCGCGTGGTTTCCTTCAACGCCATGATCTCGGTGTAGTCGGTGGCGGCACCCGCCATCAGAAAGGCAAACCCATTGCCCGGTGCCGCGGCGCGGGTGACGAGATCGGCGGCAATGGGGCTGGACCCCTCCGAGCAGACCTCGATCACGGTCGCCGCCACCAGGGTCAGCAGCACCCCGATCCAGGTCGGCCCAAACCAGTCGCCAAAGACATCGGCGGGGACAAAGGCGCGGATGGCCGCGGCGAGCACGGTGCCCAGGAAGATCCAGCGCAGGATCATGGTCGATTCACTCAGCCCGGCCTTGAGCATTCTACCCGCCAGGGTGTGGTTGACCCGTGCGCTCGCCAGGGTCGACCTGACTTCCGGCCAGAGTCGGAACCCTTTGGGC
>JARFRT010000523.1 GCA_029287105.1 Akkermansiaceae bacterium
GCCGAGGCCGGCGAGCTTGGTTCCACCCCCCTGTGCTCCGGCAGCCCGCTAGGGACCTACGAGGCAGGTGACTTCATCCTCAACGAGACACGCAGACACCGGTTTTTCCAGCAGATCGCCGATTGGAAACGGGACGCCTGGACCACCTTTCTTACCTTCTCCAACAAGGGAGAAAAAGACCGCTTCGAGGAACTGGTGGATAAGGACTTTTTCACATCCGGCGCGGTCGTGCCGCTCGCTGGCGAACTCGTCCAGGGCTTCACCGTGCCCTCCGCGGGCCTCGCTTTCATTTCATCCGCCGAGCTGTTCGGCCGCTACCAAACACCTCAAACCCGGAGAAAAACCACCCGCCTCGACCACCAACGCCGGGCACGCGCGCAAACCGCTCTCGAGGACATCAACGCCGGCGACCTCGTCGTCCACGCCGAATACGGCGTCGGTCGGTTCGAAGGCATCGACCACGATGACCAAGGGCAGGAGGAGATCCACATCGGCTACCGCGATGGCGCCATCCTGTCCGTCCCGCTGGACCACTCCCACCTGCTCTCAAAATACGTCGGCCTCGGCGGCAAGGACCCCGACCTCACCCGCCTGGGCAGCGCATCCTGGAGTAAAGCCCGCAGCTCGGCAGAGAAATCCATCTTCGATTACGCCGCCAAACTCCTCCAGATGCAGGCCGAACGCGAGACCGTCTCCGGCCACCCCCATCCACCCGACACACGCTGGATGTGGGAGTTTGAAAACTCATTCCACCACAACGTCACCCCCGGCCAGCGCGACGCCATCGCTGACGTCAAAGAGGACATGGAATCAACCAAACCCATGGACCGACTCATCTGCGGCGACGTCGGATTCGGCAAAACAGAGGTCGCCATCCGCGCCGCGTTCAAAGCCGTTACCGGAGGAAAACAAGCCGCCCTGCTCGCTCCCACCACCGTCCTCGCCGAACAACACTGGCGCACCTTCCGCGAGCGCATGAGCGATTACCCCATCCGCATCGAGCTGCTCAACCGCTTCCGCAAAGCCAGCGAGGTCAAGGAGACCCTCCAAGGCCTCAAGGACGGATCCGTGGACATCGTCATCGGCACCCACCGCCTGATCTCCAAAGACGTGTCCTATAAAAACCTGGGCGTGGCCATCGTCGACGAGGAACAACGCTTCGGCGTCAAGCACAAGGAACGCTTCAAGGAGATGTTCCGTAACATCGATGTGCTCACACTCTCCGCCACTCCCATCCCCCGAACCCTTTACCTCTCCCTGATGGGCGCACGGGACATGTCCACCATCGATACCCCACTGCCGGGAAAAGTCCCCATCAACACGTCCATCCATGGCTACGATGAAACAATCATCCGCGAATCGATCCGGCGTGAACTCAAACGCGGCGGCCAGGTCTTCTTCCTCCATAACCGCGTGCAAAGTATCAATACCGTCCAGCGTATCCTCAAAAAACTCGTCCCCGAGGCGAGTTGCGTCGTCGGCCACGGCCAAATGGAAAAAGACGAACTCGAGGTCGTCATGCGCACCTTTGTCCAGGGAAAGGCGGATATCCTGCTCGCCACCACCATCATCGAAAGCGGTATCGATATCCCGAATGCCAACACCATCATCATCGACCGCGCCGATCGCTTTGGCCTCGCCGACCTTTACCAACTCCGTGGCCGGGTAGGCCGCGCCGGCGGCCAAGCCTACGCCATCCTGCTGCTCCCCCGCGACCTCGTCAACAGCGACGCCCGCAAACGCATCAACGCCATCCAACAATACACCGCCCTCGGATCCGGGTTCAAAATCGCCATGCGCGACCTCGAAATCCGCGGCGCAGGAAACCTGCTCGGCACCAAACAGTCAGGCCACATCGCCGCCGTCGGGTTCGACCTCTATTGCCAACTCCTACGCCAGTCCATCGACCGACTCCGCGACGGAAAAACCAGCCAACGGGTCGACGTCACCCTGCGTGCCGATTTCCTCCGCTTCAGCGAGACCGACTCCCGCCCACCCAAGCCAGAAAACGAGCCCACCGGCAAAGCTAGCCCCGACAACATCCTGGGCGCCTACCTCCCCACCAGCTACAT
>JARFRT010000229.1 GCA_029287105.1 Akkermansiaceae bacterium
GGCTGTGCCTGGGTGGTTTTGCTGTCAGCTGGGATTCGCTTCTGGGTGGCGTCACCAATCCACTTACCTTTCCAGTCGGATGGCTGGAGGAGTCCCATCGACCACATGGCGGGGGCGCTACGGGCGAGGTTGTTTTTATCCAGGCTACCGGATGCCGAAACCTGCCAGTAGTAGCGCATTCCTGATGTGAGCGGTTTCCCCTGATAGGTGACGTGGGTTGTTTGATCGGACGGCACCATGCCTGTGTCCCAAAGGTCGCCGATTTGGTTGTCGAGATTCTGGCGGGTGCTTGAGACGAGAATTCGGTAGGCCCGCTGGTATTGGCCGCGGGTGTTGGATATGAGTTTCCAACTGAGGCGCGGGCGGGTGACATCGATACCCAGTGGGTTGGTGAGGTATTCGCATCGCAGGTCGGAGGCTTTGAAGTCTTTGGCCGGCTTAATCGAGGCGTCGGCTGATAGAGTGACTGAAAGGCATGCGAGGGCCGTTGTGATGATGGCAAGGAGTTGGTGGTTTTTATTCATTTGATGACTCCGGTTGTAATGGTGGCTAAAGTCATAATCTCAATTGCCCGTTTTGCACATCGTTTTGTTTTTTTGCCCGGATTGCATGCGTTTTCCGGACTTGGGTTATGAATTCAATCCTCGCGCAGAGACGCAGAGGAAAACTTGGGAGATTAATTCTAGGCTGGCTGCTTCACATATCCTCCGCAGTGGACAGGAGTGTCCACACTCCCTATCCCCCGCTTCGCGGGTGGCATGCCGCAGACCTAGGAGGGCCCCTCTTGTCCCTCGGCAACCCAAGCCACAACCCACTTGTCGCGCCGTAGCCTACTGGCGTAGGAGGAAGTCTTCCTTTCGCGCATTTCGTCTTTTTTCGCGGTTAAAAAAGAGCATTCCTAGACTGGCTACTTCACCTATCCTCCGCAGTGGATCCAGCCTTCGCGTAAAGCTATGGCGGGCAGGAATGAATTCGTGCGTTGTCCACGCTCCCTATCCACGCCAGTTCTGTACGGTTTCGATCATGGTGATGACATTTTCGACGGGGGTGCCGGCCTGGATGTTGTGGCAGGAGCTCGGGATATAGCCGCCGTTTTTTCCGAGTGTTTCGAGGCAGGAGATGACCTCTTTCCTAACATCATCGGTGGATCCGTTGGGAAGAACGTGTTGGTTTTCGATGCCACCGTGAAAAATGATCTGATCGCCGAAGTCGCGGTTCAAGGCGTCACATTCCATGCCGGGGCAGATGTGTTGGATCGGGTTGAGGATGTCTACGCCGCAGTCGATGAGGTGCGGGACGAATTCGCGCGCGGCACCATCGGTGTGGAACAGGACTTTTTTGCCATAGGAGTGGATCAGATCGCACCACTTGGCGAGGCGGGGTTTAAAGTGTTCGAGGTAGGCGCCGGTGGACATGAGTTGGCTGTTCTGGGTGCCCATGTCGTCGGAGATAAAGACGATATCGATCAAGTCGCCGAGTTCGGCGAAAAAGCGTTCGAGTTTGGTGGTTTGGATGGCGTCGATCCGATCTAGGGCGGCATTCAGGAATTCCGGCTCGGCAATGACATCCATCAGCGCGTTTTCCATGCCGCGCATGTGACAGTAGATCTCGTAATGGGATATCCACGGGCCGATGGTGGCAAAGCCATACGAGCGGGCGCGCTCGGCGAGGGTTTTCGAGGCGGCATAGCTGAATTTGTCCGGGTCGGGCCAGAGTGCGTAGTCGTCGAGCTCCGAGACCTCCTCGTAGTCGGCAAGCGGGCCTTCGCCGTATTCCTGGTAAGTCGCGAGTCCGGACTTCACCTTGACGGTCGGCACGCCCCAGGGGTCGGCACCGTCACTGTCGTTAGGGTCAAAGATGTCCGTGCCGTAACCGGGGAAAATCCAGGCAATTTTGTCGACGCCCAGTTTTTTGTAGAGCTCGTATTCGTCAGCCTCCCCGGTGTGTGTTTTCAGGGAGTCGAGGACTTCCGGAGTGAGCCAGACATCGACCGGAACGCGGTCAGTGTGTTGGCGGTGGATGGTGGCGAGGATGCGTTCGTGAGCGGTCATTGGATTATAAATTCGTAGTGTCGGCAATCCTAACAATTACGGGAAAGATATGTCGGCCTGAGAATAGGAAGTGAGTCCGCGATGGGAAGATTAAAAATAGGGGGGCTTGGGTTGCACTTCATTTTTGACCGCTAAATACGCGAAACACGCGAAAGGAAGACTTGGGTTGTGGGCTTGGGTTGCCGAGGGACATGAGTGTCCCTCCTCCCTAGACCCGCGGAGCGGGCTGAAGTAGGGAGTGTGGACAACGCACGAATTCATTCCTGCCCGACGGAGGAGGAGGGCTGCATACCAGCATAGCCGAGTGGGCGAGGCAGTCCTGTCCACAGCGGAGGATATGTGGGGTCGCCTGCCTTACTTGGATTTTAGGGTTTAAATCCTTTGGTCACTTCGTCATTCAATGGATCCCCATTTTTTCCGTTGAAAGAAGCGGTGCCTCCACCCAGTATGTTTCGGATCAAGGCCGACTATGAAACTCTCTCCCCCCTACCCCACTCGCAAGGCATGGCCATTGGTGGGGTGTCTGGGATTTTTCGCGTTGCTGGCCTGGATTCCATCGGTGAGTGCTGCGGAGGTATCGTTTAACCGCGATATCCGGCCTATTTTGTCGGACCGATGTTTTGCCTGTCACGGGCCGGATGGCGGCGAATTTGGTGAGAAGTGGCAGGGTGGGTTGCGTTTGGACACCGAAGCGGGCGCGCTTGCGGATCTGGTTGACTCGGAACATGCCATTCAGGTGAAAAAAGCGGCGACTGGGGGGAAACCGGTCCCGCCGCGCCCGAAGGGGTCCCGCTTTGCCATTGTGCCCGGCAAGCCGGATCAGTCGTTGCTGGTTGACCGGATCATGAGTGGGGACGGGGACAGAATAATGCCTCCGCCCGACTCGCATTTAACGCTTACGGTCGCCGAAAAAGATCTGCTCAAGCGATGGATTGCCGAGGGTGCGGTCTGGGATGGTCACTGGGCGTTTCAACCCATTCTGCGGCCTCCCCTGCCGGGGGTTAAGGACGCTGATTGGGTGAAGGGCGGGATCGACCGCTTTGTCTTGTCGAGGCTGGAGGCCAAGCGGGTTGCACCTGCCGATGAGGCGGCACGCGGCACCTGGCTGCGCCGGGTAAGCCAGGACATCACCGGGTTACCCCCGACGCTTGCCGAGATTGACACATACCTGGGTGATACCTCAGCGGATGCCGACAGCAAGGTGGTCGACAGGTTATTAGCGTCCCCGGATTACGCGGAGCGCATGGCGACGGTTTGGCTGGATAATGCACGTTATGCCGACAGCAATGGTTTTCAGTTCGACAATGCCCGCACCATGTGGCCGTGGCGTGACTGGGTGATTGACGCCTTTCGCAGCAACATGCCCTATGATCGCTTTGTCACTGAGCAACTGGCTGGGGATCTTTTCAAAAACCCGACACAGCGGCAATTGGTGGCCACCGGATTTAATCGTAACCACGGGTATTCCATCGAGGGGGGGATCAATGACGAGGAATATCGCGTCATGTATGCCAATGACAAGACAACGACAGCGGGCACCTTGTTTCTCGGCCTGACCATGGAGTGCACCCGGTGTCACGACCATAAGTATGACCCGTTGACGATGACCGATTACTATTCGTTGTATGCCTTTTTCAACACCAGCGAAGAAGCGGGCGCTCCCGGGGAAGGAGGGCGCAAGAAAAAGGCGTCCGCACCCTATCTGGATTACAGCAAAAGCCCGGCCAAGCCGTCTGCCGCCGGGGGGAAGGCAGCGCCCACGGGAAAGCACAAGAACCCGCCGGTGCTGACCATGATCATGAAGGAAAAGCCGCGCGATACCCACATCCTGATGCAGGGGCAGTTCGACCAACCCGGCAAAAAAGTCCGGCCCGACACCCCGGCGGTGCTGCCGAACTTTGGCGACGTCCCCCGCAACCGCCTCGGCTTGGCGCAGTGGTTGACCAACGATAACAACCCGCTGTTTGCGCGTGTGACGGTGAACCGCCTGTGGCAGCAGTTTTTTGGTATTGGTCTGGTCGACACCCCTGACAACTTCGGCATGCAGGGCAGCCTGCCGAGCCACCCGTTGCTGCTCGACTGGCTGGCCGTCGAATTCCGCGAGAATGGCTGGGATTACCGGCACCTGGTTCGCAAGATCGTGTTGTCGGCCACCTACAAGCAGTCGTCCACCATCCGTCCCGCATTGCAGGACCCAGACAACCGACTACTCGCCCGCGGCCCGACCTTCCGTTTACCCGCCGAGCTAATCCGCGACCAGGCGCTGGCGGTGGGTCGACTGATGACCCGTGAGATTGGCGGCCCGAGCGTGATGCCCTATCAGCCGGATGGGGTCTGGGGTGATTTGAATGCGCCCAAGAGCCATGCCGAGCGCTACGTTCAGGCTACCGGCCCGGGCTTGTACCGGAAAAGCATGTATACCTACTGGCGCCGCGCCGTCCCCCACCCTGCGATGTCAACATTTGACGCGCCGAGCCGTGACGTCTGCAGTGTCAAACGCGAGTCGACCAACACCCCGCTGCAGGCGCTTGTCACCTTGCATGGCCCGACGTATATCGAAGCCAGCAGGCGACTGGCCGAAGCTGGAATCGGTCGGGAGGACCCGATCCTGCACGTGTTCCGCACCCTCTTATCCCGCCCGCCGCGCGACAAGGAACTGCAGGTTTTACGAGAACTACATACCGCCCGGCTGGCGCATTACGCCAAGAACCCGGGTGCTGCCGCGACTGTGCTTCAAGTGGGAGCAACACCGGCAGACCCCAAGCTCGACGCCGGTCGAGTGGCCGCGCTCGCGGATGTTTGCCATACCATTCTAAACCTAAGCGAAACGATCACCCGGAAATAAGCCATGCACGAAATCGAATCCACCTTGGCTCGCATGAGTCGTCGGAACGCGCTGAAAACCATCGGCGGCGGTCTTGGTTCGATGGCGTTGGGCAACTTGCTGGCGAAGGACACCGGTCCGGAATTACTCTGCCACCATCGGCCGGCAGCGCGGCGGGTGATCTACCTGTTTCAGTCTGGCGGGCCGTCGCAGCTGGATCTTTTTGATCACAAACCGGCGCTCAAAAAATTCCACGGCAAGGACATCTTTGAGTATGTGCAGAAGCAGGGTCGGCTCACCGGGTTTACCGACAAGCACAAGATCCACCCGGTGATTGACACCAAGTATCGTTTCACGCAGCATGGTGAATGTGGATCGTGGATGAGCGAGTTGCTGCCACACATGAGTCGGGTGGTCGACGATGTCTGTACCATCCGGACGGTCAGCACGACTCCGGTCAACCACGACCCTGCGATGACCTTCATGCAGACCGGCCACGGGCTTCCCGGGCGGCCAAGTATCGGGTCCTGGTTGAGTTATGGCCTGGGGACGATGAACCGGAACCTGCCGGAATTTGTCGTGATGGTATCAAGCGGCGACCTCGCCAACATGCAGCCGCTCAACAGCCGACTGTGGGGTAACGGGTTTCTCCCGGGCCGGCATCAGGGGGTGCGCTTCCGCTCTGGCGCCGACCCGGTGCTCTACCTGAAAGACCCGACGGGAAAGTCGATGCAAGAGAAGCGCCAGATCCTCGACGCCATCAACGAGCTCAACCACGAGGAGTTGAAACGCAGCCACAACCCTGAGGTCGAAACCCGGATTTCACAGTACGAGATGGCCTTCCGGATGCAAACCTCCGTCCCTGACCTGAGTGATCTGTCCGATGAGCCGGAGTCGACGTTTAAACTCTACGGCGAAGACGCCCGCAAGCCTGGCACCTATGCCTTTAACTGCCTCATGGCGCGCCGACTGGCGGAGCGTGACGTACGCTACATCCAACTCTATCACTCCGGTTGGGACCACCACTTCAACCTCCCCGACCACCTACCGAAACGTTGCAAAGAAACCGATCAAGCCAGTGCCGCGTTAATCACTGACCTGAAACAGCGGGGATTACTCGACGACACCATCGTTGTCTGGGGCGGCGAGTTTGGTCGTACCGCCTTTAGTCAGAATGGCAAGGTCGCCGCCTCGTATGGGCGGGACCACCATGCCAATTGCTTTACCAAGATCGTTGCCGGCGGCGGATTCAAGGCCGGACTGAACTACGGCGAAACAGATGATTTTTCCTACAAAGCCGTAAAGAATGAAGTGACAGTGCATGATTTGCACGCCACGATATTACACCAGTTAGGGGTTGATCATGAACGGCTCACTTACCTATTTCAAGGCCGACGTTACCGCCTGACCGATGTGCATGGCAAAGTGATGCGTGATTTGTTAGTTTGATTTGGAAATACGTGAGAGGGGGCTTGGGTTGCTACTTCAATTGGGAACCACGGAAGGCACGGAATACACGGAAGGGCTTGGGTTGCTACTTCAATTTTTGACCGCGAAAGAAGACGAAATGCGCGAAAGGAAGACTTGGGTTGCTAGTTCAATTGGGAACCACGGAAGTACGGAATACACGGAGGGGCTTGGGTTGGTTATTCCTTTTGTTTGATCTTCACCGGACCGAGCAGGCCGCTCTTGCTGGGTTTGGATTTGGGGTTGAAGCGGTAGGGTTGGGACACGTGGCTTTGGCGTTTTTCCTTGGGCAGGGCGGCATCGGCGACCAGACGGTTGTTCCAGGTGTTGGTGATGTTGATTTGCAGGTTGTTTTTGCCGGCGACGGCGAAGCGGGTGATGTCGATTTCCCACGGGGATGTCCAGACGGTGCCGACTTCCTTGCCATTGAGAAAAACGGTGGCGACGTTGGCGACATCGCCAAGTTCGAGCACGAGTGACTTGCCTTGGGTTGCCTTGTTCAAGGTGAAGCTCTTCTGGTAAACCGCGGTGCCGCTGTAGTGTTGGATGGCTTGGTTGCTGTGCCGGGTCCAGTCGGTCAGTTGCTCGAACACGATTTCCCCCGGTGCGGCTTGTCCGTTGAATGAGACCTGCCACGGGCCGTCGAGCGTTGACAGTTTTTTGTAATCCGGGGTGTTCGAGCTGATGCTACCCCTGGCGTCGGGTTTAATTTCCCCTTTGAGGACAACAAAAACACTCTCGGAGCCCTCGAGGTGGAGCGGGATGTGGGTGCGGCCATCTTTTTGGCTGAATGCGATCTCCTCGGCGATTGTGCCAGTGACCGCGTTCCATAGTGTGGGTTTGAGCCCGGCGCAGCGGAGTGAAACGGTGAAGTCCGCCGGGGTTCTCATGGTGTTGGCCAGGAAATAGATCTCGGTGTTGTCGCCGGTCCGGTGTTGGAAAACGATGCCGCCGTGTCCGCCGACCCCCAACAAGCCGGCACCGGCGGCGGCACAAGTAAGCTGGCTCTCACTGGTCACCTGGACGTCCGGCTGGAGTTGTGTCTTGGCAAGGACGTGATCGAGTGAGACGCCGTTGTAGACCATTCCCTGGCCGAATTTGGCGTACTTGACCGTTTCGCCATCGATTTCGCCCCAGACTTCGTTGGCGATTTGGGTGACGGCTTGGTCGCATTGCGGGTAGTTTTGCAGTGACGGGCTGACCGATGGCTTGGGCCCGACGACCGTGGCCCCCTGGCTAACCAGCCGTTTGATGGCGGCGGAGACCTCGGGGCGCATGATGGTTTGATTGGGCAACACGAGCACAGCGTAGCTCGGGCCGTCTTGGACGACGATCTTGCCCTTCTTCACGCTGGCGCGGTTGATCAGGACATCGGAGTTGATAAAATCGAAATCGTAGCCGTCGGGAAGCTCCGGGTTGCGCGGGCCGGTCATCATCGGCGCGTTTTCGCCGATGTAATAGGCGACGTCGATGACGGGCAGGCCGGACTTGAGAAGCACGGCACTGCGGCGGGTGTAATCGGCAAAGCCTTTGAACTGCTCAAACCAGGTGTTGTGCCGGTTGATGGCGGTGCCAAACCACTGGATAATGCCGGGTTTCGTTTCCTCGGGTTGGTGGATGTTGACGTGGAAGATCAGGTGGTTGACGCCGGTGCCGTAGAGCCAGTCGCAGAATTTCTTCAGCGATGCCGGGTGGGATTTGAAGTTGTGGGATGAGGTGAACGACTCGGCATAGATACTTCTTTTGCCGTAGGTCCGGCCGCAGCTTGATGCCGCGCGGCACTCGATGTTGTCGCGCACGCCACCAACCCAAAACTCGCCACCGACCTGGTTGGTCTGGCTGCCGTAGAGGAGAAACTCGGAGGGAAATCCCCAGTGACCGTAGTTTTCCAGCCATAGGGTGAGGTCGTTTTGATTGCAAACCTCGCGGAGCCCGCCGACGTAGTCGTAGGCGATGCCCTCGACAATTAACCTCCGCATGTCCCAGAGGAAGCGGTCGGAAACTTCCGGCGAGTCGACCACACGACCGGTCAGCACAGGCAGGTATTTCTCCGGTGCGTAGCCAAACCGGGATTTGAATTTCCTGGCAAAGCCATCGGTCCAGTTTTGCGGGCCGGTTTCATAGCTGTCGGCGATGACGTATTTCAGGGCCTTGCGGTCCTTCGCCGGGGTGCGGCGGAGAAACTCGCCAACCATCCCATTGAAGTGATCGGCGACGTGGGCTTTGTTCATTTTATCCACCTCCAGGCCACGGCCTAGTGGGCTACTCGGGGCACACTGGGTGCCCATCGGGATCATACCTATGCGGAGGACGACCCATTGACCTGCCGGGGCGTTCCATTTCAACCGGCCATCGGTGTCCATTTTCTCTGTGAGGTCGATGACATCCTTTGCCGCCACAGTTGAGCCGGTGGCTGCTTGAATTTGTGGTTGCCAGACGTAGGCGTCCCAGGCCGGGGTGACCGACGGACTGGTTTCGCCCAGTTGTTTCCGAACGTAGCCTCCGAGCGCAGCCTGACGGGAGAGTGCCAACTCGGAAAACCTAGCCTTGCCGGTGACGCGGAACGTCAGTCGGAGGTGCTTCGCCTGGGTCTCCTGAAAGGGGATCATCAGGGGCTCGAGTTTCTTCCCTCCCTGGTGGCCGCGTTCCTCGGAGTAGTTACCAATGGGCTGATAGGTTCTGCCGTCGGCGGAGGATTCGATTTGGCAGTGGAGGGTGTATCGGATGTCGAGCGGGGTCAGCCGGAGGCTTTGGATGCCGGTTTTTGTGGCGGGAGTTTCTGGTAGTGTCAGGTCGACAATGATCTCTTTTTGGGGTTCGAAGCTAGAGGATGTTGCCGCATTGCTGTCTACAAGGTTCCGGACATCCTTGAGGTTGCCGGACGTGGCGTTGACTTGTTTCATATCCAAATCATTAGCCTCGGTATCCGGCTGGCGGAAGGCGACGACCCGGACGTCCTGGTAGTCCTTGACCGTAAATTTGGGTCCGGTGGGAACGGGTCGTGATCCGCCGGACATGGGAAAGGTGATGATTTCGGGCACCGGGATGATTTGGTTGATCGCACTACCGCCGGTGATGGTGGTTTCGCTGTGGATCAGGTAGCGCATCGATTGCGAGGGCTTGACCCATGGCCCGCCCGACTGCGACCATCCGGAAGAGTTGAAAAATCCGATCTCGACACCACAGCGGTCGGCCTCTTTGACCGCCCACTGCACGGCATCCCACCAGGCATCGGACATGAATTTGACTTTGCCCACCGGCGTCGCCCTACTCGGAACATCGGGGTCGTGGTTGTAGATGTGGCCGATGTAGGCGCGGCCGATACCAACCCGCGCCATTGCCTCCAGGTCTTTGGTGATGCCTTTTTTGCTGACGTTGTCGTTGATCCAGTACCAGTAACATCCGGGCCGGGTGTCGGCCGGAGGGTTCTGAAAGTCAGCTTTGATGTTGGTGATTTGTTGGGAAGGGACGTCCGGTTGTGTGGCGACGCCATAGGGACTTAACGCTAACAATATTGAGATGGCCGATGTTAAAATCTTCATGGGTTGGGGTGCTCGGTGGTTATTTTTAGGCGTCGGTATTAAGCCACTTTTTTGCTTAGGTTGCTACTTCATTTTTTTGACCGCGAAAGAAGACGAAATGCGCGAAAGGAAGACTTCGGTTGCTATTTCATTTGGGAACCACGGAAGGAACAACCGGAACGAAGTGGAACCGGAACGAAGTGGAGATAGCCCCTAGGCAAATAGCCCCTAGGCAAAATACACGGAAAGGCTTGGGTTG
>JARFRT010000007.1 GCA_029287105.1 Akkermansiaceae bacterium
CCAGTGCACTGCACCAAGTGCGCGAGGTTTCCCGGGGAGTCCGCCATGCGGCGGTTTTCTGGATACAGAGCCTAATACCCGACGATGCCTTGCGGCAGAGCCTTTTCGACCTGCATGCCGCGACTTCCACTCTTCAGGACACGGGAATCGGTGGTAGCGAAATCCTGCTACTCAGCAAGGTCCACCAGAACCTGACGCGGAAGTTCGCCCGGCCCTGAGCTGAGGATCTCGGATCAAGAGAACAGCCCCCATTTCGGACCCCATCCCATTTCGCTGCCTATTCCTTCACGTAACGGGGTGCGTGCATGTCGTATTGATCGTTAGAATGGGGGGATGCACGATGAAGGAATGCTGCGGGCACCATGACTAAGGAGAAACGCAGCCAAAGGAGTTCATCCATCCGGAACCCTCATTGATCGCGAAGTGCTTTCCCAAATACCTCAACAACAATCAATCGTCTCGTCTGTTTTGCGGAGTGGTATTATTCTACTTCGCTTCAAGCGCCGCGGTCAGGCGCTTTTTGTAATCGACGATTTCCTCCGGCTTTTCGAAGCCTACAACCAAGGCGTCGATGCATTTAAGGTCGAGCGAGAATCTGAGTGCCTCGTCAATCTTCGCCTTGTCGTCGCGGAATTTCCCCTCGCCGATGAGTTTCATGCCGATGATGCCTTTTCCCGCCGCGTGAATCTGTTTGAGCACCGGCACCACCACCTTGGCCGGGCCATCCATCTTCACCCCCCATGGGTTGATTCGGGCGTGCACGACATCCACCCATGGGTCACCGGCCGCCGTCTTCAAGGCGTCGATGCTGTGGCATGAGCAACCGTGTGCTCGAATCCAGCCCCTTTTTTTCGCCTCGGCGAGAGCCTCCATGTGCGGGCGATAAGTCGTGGTCCAATCCGCCGCCGTTTGACAATGAAGCTGCACCAAATCGATGTGGTCGCTGCCGGACTCCTGGAGGAAGCGTTCGACCACCGCCAAGCTGTCGTCCCGGGATTCCTCCTTGGGAATGCCGCCCTTCGGGTGACACCAGACTTTAGTAACCAGCACGTAGCTGTCTCGCGGCTTGTCTTTCAATGCCTGGCCGACCATCGGCAAGCTGCCGTAGGAATCCGCGCAGTCGAACAAGCGAACGCCCTGATCATAGGCGAACCGAATGGTGTCCCGGAAATGCTTCTCTCCGGCACGTTGAAGGGCGTTGCTGCGGTTGCCCGCCTTAACACCCGTACCCATTCCCAACAACGGAACATCGAGCCCATCCGCAAGTTTTACTTTCGGTATTTCAGCCGCCTGGCCAGGTGTGCTCCACAATGCGCCGACCGCACCGGCGGCCGCCACACGCATAAAATGGCGGCGGGAGGAAGGAATCGAGTTAGAAATATTTGTCATGAGTGGGAATACGGGTTCAAGGAAAAGGACTTCAAGATATGGGAGGCTACGCCAAATAACCTGTGAAGTAAAGAAGCAGTAAGATGCCCACTGGGCCATGGCGACCAAGCTAAGGATTTTTTTGCCGCGAAATACGCCAAATACGCGAAAAAGAGGGTGTTTTAAGAGCATTTCTACCGACCGGTTCAAAGACCTGAATGGTAATCATACGGAATGAAGTATCAGGATATGAAATTTTAGCGTATTGGGCGTATTTCGCGGTCTAATCAAAACCCTCCTTGTTATTACTATCCCTAGCTTGGTCGCCCTGGCCCACTGAGCCAGGGCGACCAAGCTTCCATCGGGCAGACTGGTTTTGTCCAACTGGATATGGGGCTTCATGGCCCCAAGTATCGCCGAATCCTCCCCCTCGACAAAGGCATTGGCAGATCCATCAAGATTTAGACAAAAGGGGTAACAAAAGAGGTCAGGTCAGGCAGAGAAATGGTGCATTCGCTGCATACCCCCTCACATCATGTGCTGCGTACATGTCGTATTGATCGTTAGAATAAGGGGGATGCAAGACGATGGGGACACATTTCTCTGCCTGACCCCTTTTGCTGCGTTCTCCAACGGAGAAATTCATACCAGCCCCGGGAAAAGGCACCGCCTGCATCCCGGGGTGAGAGGAGACATCGGGTTTGGGAGGCCGAACAATGGCGAAGAATCCCGAACAAGCCCGAAAACTAGGGCGTCAGGGATTGGAC
>JARFRT010000018.1 GCA_029287105.1 Akkermansiaceae bacterium
CACGTCAACAATAGACCCTCAGCCCTTGGGATGCGGCTCAAGTAAGTGCCCTTGACCCCTCCCCCTTTACTTGCCAACCCCACGATTCCAATCATTTTCAGTTTCCTCCTTGCCTGGTCTCGGCTCGCTCAGCAGAATCCAAAGCCCCCCATCCCCCCATCCCATGCTCTCAACAACGCCCCGCCCCAAGAGCCAATTCCTCACAATCAATCCCCGCCTGAACCGCATGCCTCGTAGAATCAATCTCTGGCTCGCCTCGCTCCTCCTGTGCGCTGCCGTCCATGCCGGGAAGCCCAATGTTGTTCTCATCCTGACGGACGATCAGGGCTGGGCGGATATCGGCTATAACAATCCGGAAAAGGTCTACACGCCGAACCTCGACCGGCTCGCCGCAGGAGGCGCTCGCTTCGAAAACCACTATGTGATGCCGCAGTGCACACCGACACGCGTCGCTGCCTTCACCGGGCGTTATCCTGGTCGGCACGGCCGTGCCCCACTGCAGGCAACTAACAGCCGATGTTTCCCGGTCGGCACGCCGACGCTGGCAACCATGCTGAAGTCGGCCGGCTACAAAACCCACCTGATGGGCAAGTGGCACATGGGCACCAAGCCGGAGGATGGGCCTAACCATCATGGCTTTGACTACAGCTATGGCACCCTCGCCGGCGGATGCGGGATGTATGACCATCGTTACCGCAAGGGCGAGTTCTATGAAACCTGGCACCGCAACCAGAAAATCATTCCGGGCTTTGAAAACGGCACACACGCCACCGACCTGATTGCCAGGGACGCGGTGCGGGTGATTCGACAAAAACATGAACAGCCGTTTTTCATCATGCTGACGTTCCATGCGCCGCACACCCCGCTCGACGAGCGTGGTAAGTTCGTTGACCGCCCGACGCAGCTCGATCCGACCGACCCGAAACGCTGGCTCAATGAAAATGAAATTGAATGGTTCAACGATCCGAAGGGCATTATTCAAAGGGAAGCCGATCCGGAAAAACGGCTGCTGCTGGCTGCGGTGCACCATGTCGACCATGCCATCGGGCAGGTGGTGCAGGCGCTCGATGAGACCGGCCAACGTAAAAACACGCTGGTCCTCTTTTCTTCCGACAACGGCCCGCAGGGGAGCTGGGGCGGCAAGGCCTATCCCGACGATCTCAGGCTGACCGACTTCAACCAGCCGCTTCCCATGCGTGGCAAGAAGGTGGATGTCTACGAGGGCGGCATCCATGTGCCGGGGCTGGCGAACTGGCCGGGCCGCATCAGAGCGAAGAGCATCAAGGACCAGGTTCACATCATCGACTGGTTCCCGACGCTTGTCGCGCTCGCCGGAGGCAGTAAGCCTGCGGAGCTGGACGGCACCGACTTGTCGCCCGTGCTTTTTACTGAAGGATCGTTGAAGAAGCGCGACCTCTACTGGTTATGGAATCAGGCCACAAACCGATGGGCACTCCGCTTCGGCGACTGGAAGGTTGTGCGCTATGGCAAGCAGGAGCCGACGCAGCCAGCAGACTGGCAGCTCTTTCATCTGAAGGATGACCCGAAGGAAAAAAAGAATGTCGCCGCCGCCCATCCGGAAACGGTCGGGCGACTGCATGCGCTGTTTCTCAAACAAAGAGCGAAGGATAAGAAATGAAAAGAGGCTTGATTGGAATATTATGTCTTGTCTGCGCGGTGGCTCAAGCGGAGCAAAAGTTCTTCGTTTTCGATAACGGCCTGCAGGATGTCCGGTCATCGGAAGATCAGGCGAAGCTGCTTAAAAAGCTGGGCTACGATGGTATCTGCACGCGACCGGCTAAGTGCACACCGAAACTGCTGGCCGCGTTTGACAAGCATAAGGTGACGGTTGCCATTAGCTATGTCACCCTCGGAGCTAACAGCAAGATCATCCCGGCAAACATCGTCACGCATATTGAATCACTCAAGGGGCGCGAAACCATGATCTGGCTGGCACTGACGGATGCGAATGCTCCCGACAAAAATGCCGTTTCGGTGATTCGCCAGGTCTGTAAGCTGGCAAAAGCCAACGGTCTGGAGACGGTACTCTATCATCACATTAATTTCCGCACTGACACCATTGCACGCACGGAGCACCTGCGCAAACTGGCAGACTGCCCTGGTCTCGGCATCAGTTTTAACCTGTGCCACTTCCTCGCCCAGAACGACCCCGGGAAACTCGACGAGACTCTCAGATCGATCGCGCAGAACCTGAAGCTTGTTTTGCTGAGCGGAGCCAACAGGCTCGACTCACCCAAGCCGGATTGGAGCCAGCTCATCCTGCCATTGGGTGAGGGTGATTTCGATATGCACCGCGTTTTCCAAACCCTGAAGGAAATCGCTTATGACGGCCCGGTCGCCCTGCAGTGTTATAAGGTGCCGGGACCGGCGGCCACACACCTGTCGAA
This sequence comes from Akkermansiaceae bacterium, assembly GCA_029287105.1. Lineage (GTDB taxonomy): Bacteria > Verrucomicrobiota > Verrucomicrobiia > Verrucomicrobiales > Akkermansiaceae > Oceaniferula. The sequence continues at coordinate 2,409 of JARFRT010000018.1, forward strand.
TTCGATGCACGCGTGGAGGGGATACAACAATCAAGATAAAAACCAGGGTGCGCAACCTTAAGCAAACCCTGAAAACCACGGCCGACGCAAACCCGACCTACTCCCCCCCTCCCCCCTCAATAGCGTCCATAGAAATAAGCAATTCCGTGCTAATAATCGGCAAGGCATCGCGTATAACAACACAGGGCATCCCGTAGAACAACACGACCGCATCACCTACTCCACCCACTGAATTTCATGAAAACCATACTGATCAAGTCATCACTGGCTGTCGCGCTGCTAGGTCTGTCCATGCCACTCATCGCACAGCCCTCCACCATCGAAGAGGCCATCAAACAGGTGAACGCGCAATGCCCCGAAGATTACCCGGCCACAATCACACCGCTACCCGATCAAGACAAAATCGCACAACTGAAAACCGCCACACTGATGGGTATGCTCGAAAGCTGGAACCCGGCACTGCGTGCCACCGCCGCCGCTGAACTCGGCCGGCGCGGCGAGCAACAGATCCCGACACTGCGCAGGGGAACCGAATCGAAAAACTGGACGGTCCGCGCAGGAAGCGCCGAGGCACTCGCCGCCATCTGCCGCAACATGATGGCCGACTGGAAAGCATACCTGCCGGGAGACACCAAGCCGACCAAGGTGATCGAGGAGATGAACAAGCGGCTGAGCATGGTCGCCACTGACTTCATCCGCCTGACCGATGACCCGAAACTCGAGGTCCGGGTGGCGGCTTTGGCCGGATTGGGCAATCTGCAACCACAATCGGCCGCGGCTGCCCAGGCCGTTCTCAAACTGTGCGCGGATGATGATAAGTACCTCGCGCAGGGCGCCATGATCGCCCTCGACAAAAGATTCTCCATCAAGTCGCTGCAGCAATCCGAAGTGATCGCCGCCTTCAAGAAAACCTTCGAAACCGAACTGCCGCGCGGCAAGGGCCACATTGTGAGAATCATCAGCCAAATGGACGAAAAGGCTCAGCGACAGTTCATCCCGCAATTGCTCGACCACCTCAGGTGGAAGCCCATGCGCGACACCATGTTCGGCGCGGGAGGGCAACAGGATGCCGTCGACCTCCTCACCAAGCTGCGCGTCAAGGATCTCATCCCCCTATTGCCGGAGCTCATGGGTAAACCGATGCGCGGCAAAGGCCTGTTCAGCCCCTGCGTCAATTCGGCCAAGGCCTTCGGCAAGGACGCCCAGGCAATCCTGCCCCAACTGCACAGCATTCACCGCAAGCTTGAGAAAGAGGGGAAAAAGTCCGGCTACTACGGG
>JARFRT010000036.1 GCA_029287105.1 Akkermansiaceae bacterium
TTGGCACTTTGGCACTTTGGCACTTTGGCACTTTGGCACTTTGGCACTTTGGCACTTTGGCACTTTGGCACTTTGGTATTGGGCTTTGGCTCAAAAATACCTATATTCCGGGCGTGCCGGAACCATCCCCATCATTTCCCACCTCCCCGCCCCGCGCATGGGCCGAGGTGAACCTCACCCATCTGCGACACAATTACCAGGTCGCACGCCGACACCAACAAGGAGAAATCATGGCCGTGCTCAAGGCCGGCGCCTACGGCCACGGCTTGGAAAAAATCGCCACGGCCCTGGAAAACCTCCCCGATGGAAAAACACCCGGATTTTTCGGCGTCGCCAGTGTGATCGAGGCCAGACGTCTCGCCGAGGCCGGGATTCAAACCCGCATTTACCTGCTCGGCCCGACCTGCCCGTTCGAGCGCGAGGAAATCGTCGCCCGCCGCTGGACGCCATGTATCTCAAGCCTGGAGGAGGCAAACAGCTTCAACCAGACGGTGCAATCACTTGGCCCCAACCAGCCGACCCCCAAGCTCCCCGTGCACCTGACCGTGGATACCGGCATGGGCCGTGGTGGGTTTCTTCCGGATGAACTGCTCGGTGCGATACCCGAACTGGAAAGCCTCGACCACCTTCATATCGAGGGAATAGGCTCCCACCTACCCTCCGCCGATGAGGACGAGGCCTTTACAAGAAAGCAGTTTGACCTGTTTGATTCCCTCGTCGCACAACTTGGCTCCGACCGTTTTCAATACCGGCACCTCGCCAACAGCGCGGGCCTGCTCGCCTACCAAAGCCGCTGCACCAACCTCTATCGCCCCGGCCTGATGCTCTACGGCATCTCCCCGATCGAAACATTCCAACACGAACTCAAACCCGTCCTCAGCTTGAAATCCAAGGTATCCCTGGTGCGCAACCTGCCCGCCGGACAAGGAATCTCCTACGGTCGCGATACCATTTTAAAACAGGAAACCAAGGTCGCCACCATCGGCATCGGCTATGGCGACGGATACCCGCGGGCGCTCTCCAGCGATCAAACCAGCGTCCTCATCCGTGGCGAACGATGCCCGCTGTTAGGACGGGTCACCATGGATCAGATCATGGCCGACGTCTCCGCCCTCCCCGACTGCAAAAGCGGCGACGAGGTGGAACTATTTGGTGAAAACATCCTCGTCAGCGAGATCGCCCGATGTGCCAACACCATCCCCTGGGCCGTATTCACCGGTATCACCCCGCGAGTGGCCCGCGTTTACCTCGGCTAACGGGCATTTCCAACTGGCAGGGGCCATCGACTGCGCACGGCAATCCCCACCCTCGGCCCGCTACGGGCGAAGTCGCTCCAACAGCTTCTGAGTCGCTTTCACCCCCTCGACCGGAGGCGTTTCCTCACCTTCGTATTCGATCGCAATAATCTTGTTATACTCGACATCATTGATGCTTCGAATGAGACGGAAATAACTGAGGTTTTTCTCATTGCCCTCGTCGTCAAAACCCCAACTCTTGGCAGAAACGGATTCGGAGTAGGGTAGCATCGCGACCGTGCCACAGTAGGGATCGGCCAGCTTGCCAAAGTCCGGCATCAGCCGGCAGGCCGGGTGCTTCATTGTCCTCGCGAGAGCCGCCAGAAAATGCCCGTTCCTCGCCCACGTCGACGCACCTGGTTCGATCACAATCATGACCCCCTTGCTTTTTGCGTAATCGGCAAGTGGTGTCAAAGCTTCGATCGAGTTGGTGATCGCCACCTTGCGCTTCCCGCCTTCGGGTGCCTTCAGGAAAACGCGAACAAACTTGGAACCCAAGATCACCGCATGGTCGACGTAGCGCTTGAACTCATCCCCACCCTTCTTACGCTCGTCGGCCGTTTCGCCCGTGGCATTCACCGCGCCGGCCATCACCAGAAAAATATTCGTCCCGGCGGCGTCCGAGCGTTTTCTCAACTCCTTGTAAAATTCCAGATCGTTCCTCTTCTCCTTGGAAAATCCGCCGTCCCAGATGTCGATCTCTGTGATACCGAAGGTTTTTTTGGCAAATGCCGGGTAGTCCAACGGCTTCAAACTGCCGTCCCTAAACAATTTCCGCAGTGAATACATCGACAGGCCAATGGTGTAGCTCTCCTGCTTCTTCTCATCGGCCATTGCGGCGGGAATCGCCAACCCTGTTAGAAAAGATCCTAAAATCAGGCCGGTAACTGTCTGTCGAATACGTGTTGTGTAGTTCATTGTCTTGTTTGAGGGTAACCCTATGAAGTGGAGCAAATCCTGCCGCACAAGCCAGCACCCCGCAATGACATATTCTGAAAAATGCACGACCACCAACATGCCGACCAAATCGAGAAGCGATGGCAGGAAAAATCACGCCACCTCCCGCACTACCGCCAGTGCTCGGGAACCTTCAAGCCATGGCTGGACTCAACAAACTGCAGTGAAGCGAGAATCCCCTCGTGCCGGTCCGCATCATAGGGCTCCCCCGCCTTCTTGAGATCCACTAATTCCTTCAACAAGGGAAGGTCATACATCCCCAGTTTAAAGAAATTCGTCCAGGACGGCTCGCCAAAGAGCCGGTAAATGATTTCGTTGTCGTCACGGTCGCTGGCCAGGCGCTTTTTTCCCGTAATCAGCTCCGCAGCCGCTTCCGCCTCCGCCTGGTCGTCGTATGTAATGAGTAGCTCCATGGTGAATTGTGCGGCGAAAATCACCAATCCGCCCCAGAGATGCAAGCTCTTCCTTCACCCCGGTCAATTCAGCAACAACGGCCCATGCCTCCCTTTTGATGGCACCATCCACGCTGATCCCAGTTTCACGGATGACTTTCCCGGTGGGCTGAAGGAGCGCTAGCCACCTTCGCCAACCACCAGCACGCTCTTCGCGAGCCGGGCGTTTGACGAAATACGAGGCTTCCTGCCGCTCGCCGTCGTCAATCGCCGGACCTTCACCTTGCGACAGATCGTGTACGGAAACGGCGCATCCGCACCCCGCTCGCCGCCCGGGTCACTAAACAGGAACAGGCCCTGGTAATTCCCCGGATGATTCGAATCGTCGACATGCAGTCCGTCGATTGTCACCTCTCCGGGCATGAAACAGGGGTAACCGAAATCGTGTGTGCCGTCGTTACGTGCCGAGATCATCTGCGCTGCGACCTTCCTCCCCGCAGCCGGAATCCAGCGGCAGTTGCGGATGACTACATCCCCTTCCCAATGGCTTCCATAGTCGCTCCGCAAGGTGATCAGCGATCGTCCATGCAGTGTGGAATTCTCAACGAGGAGGAGTCCCCGACCGATCGCATTCAGTCCCATGTGACCGAGCTTGCAGCGACGGATGACATAGCCGCCGGAGACGCCCATGTGCGCGTCCATGCGGTTGAGCGTGCAGTCTTCAAGACGGATATTTTTACAAAAGTTGGTCCCGATGACACCCCAGCGGGTCCGATCATTGATGTTGTCCATCGTGCAGTTGATCATCGTGAAATTGACCACGCTGCCAGCGGAATAATCGTAAGACCCCATACTGACCGGCTTGCCTGCCGCCCCGATCGTTTTGTAGGTCTTGTGCGCGGTGGCAAAGCAGTTGCGTAGCGTGACATTGGCGCAGTTCCTGACCGTCACGAATCCGGAATACGGGTGGCCGAACTCCCCCTCCCCCGTCACGAAATGCTTAAGCCCGTCGACCTCCGTGTTGGAACGGGTGATCACGATATTCCGGGACCAGTAGTTGTAGCCGACCTCCTGCTTCATCTGATTCGCGATGGTGGTGAAGATGCCGCCTTTCAGAACCAACCTTTGAGTGTCCATCGGCCTGGCCGTGACACGGCTGACATGATCGTAATGCCAATCGATGCCGCCCTCGATCGAACCGTCGCGACGAAGAATAAAGGCATCACGCTGGGATGTTCCCGAGTTCTGATTCAACCCGCGCCGGATGTAGCGCTTAACCCTGTCGTTCGTCACGGTCACATAACAATCGCTCCCCGGCCGGACATCCAACCGCTTCTGATCACGCAAGAGCCTGTCGATGTTCAATTTCACCGGCTTGAGCAAGCCTCGCACCTCGAAGATGGGCTTCTTGTGGTTCTCGACCTTGGTTGCGTCGTCGATCGTAAACCGCGAAGTGCTCCAGTCCGTGTCGGTGGTGATGACTGCCGTCAACGCCTTGCGGCCGAGATGATAGGTTGCTCCGGGCCTCGACCTCACGGGAAGATTCTCGGACTTGGCATGCTCATGTGCCTTACAGATCGCCGGCAAATCATCATGCACTCCGTCGCCAACCGCACCGAACGACTCGTAGGTCACAAATCCTCCGGCCTCGACCGGGCACACCGACTGAACAATGGCCAGTAATACTGCCCATGGAATGGAATGTCGCTTCGGACTCATGATATTAACTGTCTTGGATGAAACCGTCCTGGGTGATGCGTGGCCGTTTGAGGAAAGCGCCGCAGAAGCGCTCCCC
>JARFRT010000242.1 GCA_029287105.1 Akkermansiaceae bacterium
GTGAGCGGGTCAGCCAGCACACTTAGCAGTAACAAGACGCCGAGCCCGACCTCGGTGCGTCGTTTGATGACTTCAGACGCATTGGACCGAGCAAGCCAAATCAAACCTATCGCGGCACCTGCGGTCACGCATAATGCCGAGCAATGCGCTACGCCGAATGCTGTAAATTCTCTGCTGTCCATGGGGAGGAAGGGCGTTACGATAGGCAACGAACACTGATCCGCACAGATAAAAACGGTTACTTATGCCGCACCTGATCGAGCGACCGCAACCGTATCTATCATCATTACGACTTGCGATCGTTGTTTTCATTGATCATGTTGTCAACAACATGAAAACGATCACCCTGCTAATTTTGGTCGGTGCAACGATGATGATTTCCGCGTTTCCGTCATCGGCTAACACCGCGATCCGTGCATGGAAAGGAGTGGATGGCAAATCTTTTCAGGCGCTCATTGTCAACTGGGACACCACAACCGACGTCGTCAGTCTTTCCGATGACAAGGGCCAGGCGTTTACGATGAAGCGTGTGGAGCTGAGCCTTGCCGACCAGGCATATGTCCGTCAATGGGTGAACAACCGGGAGAAGCTGGATCAGAAACTTAAGCAAATGGGCGGAACCATGCAGTTTTTACAGACAACGGGCCCGTCCCAAATCGATTATTATGTCTATCATCCGTCGAACTTCAAAGCCGATGGCACAGCGCCTCTGCTGATCTTGTTTTCACCCTCGGGCACGGGCTACAAAATGATGCTGAGGCATTTTGAGGCGGCCGAGAAAACAGGTTTCACTCTGATTACCGTGGACCGGTTCAGCAATCACCTCGATCGGGCGACCGGCAAAAAATACTTCGCCGAACTCCTCCCCTACCTCCAGACCCTGGCGCACAACCCGCAAAAAATCTTTCTCGGCGGATCCTCGGGCGGAGCACTCCGGGCCTACTGGCTTTCCTCCCAATTCGACCTCCCCTGGGCCGGCATCTATGCCAACGGCGGCTGGCTTGGCAGGGACCACACCATGCTATGCCGCACGCACATGCGCGTCGCCATGATCAACGGCCACAAAGACCGCGCTGCACTTCACTATACCAAGGCCGACACCGACTACCTCGTCGACAAACGCCAGTGCGATGTCGCGCTGTTTTCCTTTGAGGGCGGCCACCAACTCGCACCCACCGAGTCCCAAATCGAAGCCTTCAACTGGCTGCTGGAAAAATCGGACTTGTAGGTGAAGGTGGGTCTGTTTCGTAAGAATTGAAGACCAGTCGGGCGTGCCAGACGACGTGATTCGTACACGGCCATGGCGGTAGCCTTCAGCCGCCCTTGCCGACCGGCCACTTGGCACAAAAACCGCTGATGCATGCAGACGCAAAAACGCCCGCTGTCTTTGGAGACGGCGGACGTTGCTGAACAAACTTCGGGTTGTTGGTTCAGAACGAGAGGTTGATCTCGGCGGATGCGCGGGTGACATCGGCCTGCGGGCCATCACCCATGAGGTGGGCCGCTTTCAGGATGAACTTGGCATGGTCGCCGATCTTGCGGGCTGCGACATAGTCGATTTCCCATCCGAGTCCGGTGCCGCCGCTTTCCGTGCTGAAGTTGTGCACGGTCAGCGTGTGTTTGAATCCGAGTGCCTTGGTGCCGACCCATGCGTAGTAATCGACGAGTCCGGCGCCGGGGGTGGACAGGTAGGCGTCGGCGAAGCCGTTGAACTTATGGTTGGTTCCCAGGGGTATGCGAAAGCTGTTAGTGCCGTCGCTGGTCATGACTTCGAAGCCGGCACCGTAGTTGTAGCAGTCTTGTTTGACACCGATCTGGCCGCGGTAGTAGTACTCCTGGTAGTCGGCCATGTTGTTTCCGGCGTCATTTTGGACAGCGGCGGTGAGCAGGTAGTTGAGGCTCCCATTTTTGCCCTGAAGCTCGAGGCCGTAGGTGTCGGTGGAATTGGGAGCGGAGTTGTCAAAGTCGAGCAGGTAGGCGAAGGCGCGGACGGTGTGGTTCTCGATCCCTGTGTATTCGGTGTGAATGAGGTGGCTTTCGCCGGACCAGTAGTCGAGTCCCCTGGCGGGGGTTTGATCGCCGAAGATGCGGTTGACCTGGTCGACGTAGGCGTAGGTGAAGTTCAGGTCCTTGATGGATTTGTTTTCGAGTACGACGGCATCAAAGGTTTGGTCGTTCTGGCGCCAGCCGACGGCACCGATGAAACGTTGGTCGGCGAATGTGATGTATTGGCGGCCTACGGTGAGGGTGGTATCGATGGCTTCGATGTCATAGGAGAGCTGGAGCCGGTTGAGTTCGAAGTTATCGGGATCGGCGATCACCGCTCTGCCGTTGTTGATGAAGCCGGGGAAGGGGGTGTATTTGCCCTGGTCGGTGAGGATCACGGTGGTTTCACCTTCGGCGAGGAATTTGAAGCCGCCGATGGAGTCGGTCTTGATGCCGTAGCGGGCTCGGAGCGAGCCGACGTTGGCTTCATCGAAGCCATCGATGTCGGCGTACTCATAGCGCAGGCGGGCTGTGCCGAAGAGGTGGATGCTATCAAGGATGGAGCCGTCGCTTTCGGCTGCGGTGCAGTTTGCTGCGGCTTCGGTGCCAGCCATTCCCGAGAGGGTGGAGGCGGACATCATGGCAAGGGCCAGGGCTGTTTTACTTGGTGTTTTCATGGTTGCGGTGCTGCCTGCATTAACATCTGAAAGCACGCTATTAAAGAAATAAATAACTTTATTTCTCTTTTAGCGCTTGAGCTTGCCCGCCGCGTCCGGTTAGTGTAAGTAAAAGCGTGCGTCTGATCATATATGTGAGCAGGGTCGTGCGTAGCCAGAAAGAAGAAGACCGTGCAAATAGGAAAAACAGCGCAGAACGCGATTGCCGCCATGAGTTATCTGGCGGAGTGCCATCGTGACAAGCTGGGGCCGGTGAGTTCCCAGGCGGTTGCTGACGCCCGCGGTTTATCGAAACCGCTGGCGGCGAAGATACTGACGACCTTGTCGCAAACGGGGCTGGTGCGTGGGTCGACGGGGCCTGGCGGTGGCTATGAGTTGGCGAAGGAGCCGGCCAAGATTAGTTTGCTCGATGTTGTTTCCGGTTTTGAGCTTCAGAACAAAGTATTGATGTGTCCGTTTGGTGAAAACTGGTGTGGCAACCAGGCACCGTGCCCGTTGCACGATGAGATTGTGGAGTTGATGGACGACGTGCAACGCTTTCTGATGGAGAACAACTTTGGTGGCTTTGCGTTACCAGGCTGTTCCTCGAAGTGGTCGTAGGCGAACACAATTGATTTGTAATCCATGGCTATTAGGTGTATGGGATTAGCTTGAGTGACGTAAAGCTCGACCTAACCTAACCCCAAATACTATGATAAAAGAATTCAGAGAATTCCTGATTAAAGGAAATGCGTTTGACATGGCAGTGGGCATCATCCTTGGTGGTGCCTTCGGACTGGTTGTCAAATCCCTTGTTGACAACATTATGATGCCATTGATAGGTGGCCTGTTGAAATTACCTGACTTTAGTCAGATGTATCATGCGATGGACGGCAAGGTGTATGAGTCATTGGAGGCGGCCCAAAAAGCCGGACCGACTTTGGCGCACGGTGTATTTATCAACAATACAATCAACCTGGTGATTGTTGGCCTGGCACTGTTTGTGATGGTGAAATACATCGAGAAGGCGACCAAGAGTAAGGAAGAGGAAGCTGCGGCAGTACCGGCAGCGCCACCGAAACAGGAGGTGTTGCTGGAAGAAATCCGTGACTTGTTGAAGAAGTAATTATTCCGGGAAACAACCCCTGGAGACGGCCTGTTATGATGACAGGTCGTCTTGCATTTTAACGCAAACCCGTCACGTTCTTCGCGAGATGTGCACAATGACATGGTGGCGCGGGGACGACCGATATGAGGTTTTCTTTAATCGCGATGAACTTAAGACCCGCGCACGCGCGCTGCCGCCGCAGCGATGCCGGACCGAGCATGGTGTGCGTTATCTTGCTCCGACGGATCCGGATGCCGGCGGCAGTTGGATGCTGGTGAATGAATATGGTGTTACGGTGAGTCTGTTGAATCGCTGGCACGAGGGTGCCGCCGTGCCGGCGCCGATGCGGAGTCGGGGTCAACTCGTGCTCGGCTTTGCTGGCGCTGCGAGTGCGGCCGAGGTGATTGACGGATTGCGAAAAACCGATTGCACGGGGATCAAGCCATTCACCCTGGTGGCCATGGACCGTATGGACACGCTGGTGGAGGCGTGGGATGGCTGTCGTTTGTTGTCAGAGAAGGCCACGGCGCCCCTGGTTTCGTCCTCCTATTGCTTTGCGCAGGTCAGGCAGGCACGCAAGGACCAGTATGCAAAGCTGCCGGCGCCCACGCCCGAGGCCTTGCGCGACTACCAAGCGGGGGCGACTGAACCCAGTGCTTTTACCGTGAGGATGAATCGACCGGATGCGCAGACGTGGAGTCGGAGTCGGATCCGTGTCGGGGCGGATACGGTTAGATGGCAATACATTGAAGAGCCGCCGGATCTTGTCGGGAAAAGTATCGAGTATTGTGTCGATTTGGATCGGAGGGGCGGGTCATGATGGATATCATGATCATGGCAGACACTGCGACTGGTCTGTTAGTCGAGCTTCAGGCCTTGGGTGATAGGCCATGGACGTTGGCCTTGATCCTGGCGCTGGCGACCTATGGCAGTGAGGATCTGGCCTGTATTGCAGGAGGGTTGGTGGCGGCGAGTGGGCAGCTGCCGCTG
>JARFRT010000183.1 GCA_029287105.1 Akkermansiaceae bacterium
TATGTGGGCTGTTCCCCTGAGTTGTCTGTGGTCGTAATACTAGGAACGGAATGTTGGTGGAGACATTGCCTCAGCATGAAGTTCTACTTCAGAGAACAAGACCTATACGGCCATGACCTAGCGAACGGACCGGGTCCGTTCGCTAGGCTGGTATGGGATTCGCCGTTGGCGAAAGGAATCTATTAAGCTGCAATTGGCGGGACTTGTGTCAGGGTGCCCCTATGCGATGGTTGACCTTATTTCTATTCCTGCCTGTGATCTGCTCGGCCAAATCGGTCGAGCTTGGCTTTCCTGACTTGGCGTATCGCATCCAGGTGACCTTGCCGGATAACCACGATCCGTCGAAAAAATACCCGGCTGTTTTTTACTACCACGGTATGGGGGCGAAGCCTGACACTTCGCTGATACTTGAGCATGTGGATGGTCGGGAATGGATTGTGGTGGGGATGACGTATTATCAGCAGGACGGATTTTCCTACACGCCCGAGGCGTTGAAAAAAGAGCGTGTTTTGTTGAGGTCGGTGAGGATGAATCTCGCAGAGAAGCGGGGCCTCGATCAGAAGCGGTGTTATGTGGCCGGGTTTTCCAAGGGGGGGTGGATGGCGGATTTGCTGCTGCAGGCCGAACCCAGTCTGGCGGGTGGCGTGATTCTTGGCGCCGGGCATCTGTACAAGGCGGGTGGGGGGAGTGGGGCGCAGAAATCCAAGGGCAGGCCGGTTTTTATCGGGGTCGGGCGCTTGGATGGCAATTTCCCCTTTGCTCTCCGGGCGGTGGTGTATCACCGTGCGCTGGGTGCACAGACGACGTTTGATCAGTGGCATGGGCTTAGGCATGCTCTGCCCAAAGACGGATCGACCGCATTGCAGCAGTGGTTTTCGATGAGGGTGCATCCGGCAGCGAAGCTTCGGCCTGTTGCCGGCAAGGAGATGCTGGCTGAATTGGCGGATGCTGAAAAGTTAGACCCTTACTTGCAATGGATACGCCTGCGGCAATTACGCGATTATCCATACAGTCGGATCCTCGGTGAGTCATGGCAGAAGCGTCTGGATGGAAAAACAGTCGCCCTGGAATCGATGGCGCCCGTTCAAACAGAGGCGGGGTTTCTCAAGTTGCACCGCAAGTTGTTAATCCGGGAGATCAAGGAGGCTACTTTGATCGGGATGGCGAAAATAAACATCGGCTACCAGGAGTTGATTCGGAAAGCCCCCAATGCCAAACAGGCGGAGCTGGCACGTCATGACCATCAACGGACGCAGCAGCTCTACCTCCAATTCAAGGAGCAGGACGCAGCGGCCAAGGCCAGGGAGCCTGATGCACCCACTGAGCCGATTGCACCTAAGGAGCCCGAGAGGAGACGCCGCATCCCGGGGAACCCGCTGGTCAGATAATGACCGGCATGATGCACCCGGGTTAAGTTCTTGCGAAGCCCCGATGGGTCTATAGCATTCGCGCTATGAGAATAGGGGCGGTTATTTGGGCCTTACTGGCGGTGACCCCGCTGGCGGCAGTCGGGGCGGAACTCGAGCATCAACTCGCCAGCGCAGGCAAGAATGCGGTGGAGATCAACGGGTTCATTGAGTCGGCGGCACAGGCTCACGGCACATTCGGCAAAAAAGCCGCGATCTTCCTGGTGGAGGGGATGCCGGAACACGATTTGAAATCGTTGGACAAGAAGTTTCTTGGGCAGAATCTGGATCTTGCCATCAAAGCGCGGCAGCAGTTTCCCTGGGCGAAAACGTTGCCGGAGGATGTTTTTTTTAACGACGTGTTGCCCTATGCTTCGCTGGACGAGACCCGAGAGCCGTGGCGGGAGGGGTTTTACAAGCAGTGCCAGACGCTGGTGAAGGATTGTAAGACCGCCGCCGAAGCCGCGCAGGCAATCAACAAGGGGTTTTTCAAGCTCATTAACGTGCACTACAACACCGGCCGCAAGGCACCGAACCAGAGTCCGGCGGAGTCCATCAAGCTCGGGATGGCGACCTGCACCGGCCTTTCGATTATCATGGTGGATGCCTGTCGTTCGGTGGGCGTGCCGGCACGCGTGGCGGGCACGGCACTGTGGTCGAACAAACGCGGCAACCACACCTGGGTGGAGATTTACCACGACGGAAACTGGTTGTTCACCGGCGCGGACGAATACAACAAACTCGGGCTCAACAAAGCCTGGTTTGTTGCCGACGCCTCGAAGGCAATGGCCGACGACTGGAGACACGCGATCTGGGCGAGTTCGTGGAAAAAGGCAGACGGGCACTTCCCCCTGGTTTGGAACCCAGGAAACCACAGCGTGCCAGGCGTCAACGTGACCGACCGTTACGCGAAACCTGTAGAAAAGAAGGGGGTGGAATCCACCGTCTACCTGCGGCTGTGGGACAGGCGCGGCGGCAAGCGTCTCGCGTTGCCCGTCGAATTGCTCGATGGCGCCGGGAAGGCTGTGCAGACGGTCACCAGCAGGGCGGGGACAACCGACCTGAATGACATGGCGGCGGTGAAGGTGAAGGCTGGGGTGAAATATCAACTGCGTATCGCGCGCGACGGCGAGCATCGTCATACCGATTTACATCTCGATAAAGCGGGCACCGTGACCAGGGACTTGGTGTGGGATGATCTGAGCCACGAGCGCAAGAGCCTAACCGCTATTAAGAATTGGTTGGCGCTTCCGGCGGGGGAACGTCAAGCGTCGGTGCCGAAAGAGGCACTTTCCAAGAAGGATGCCATGGAGGTGCAGCGCCTGATCTGGCTGGCGCTCAGTAACGAGACGCGCGCACAACGCCAGAATGAACTAAGCGCCAAAGTCGTGAAAGCGGCGGGGAAGGAAATGAGATACCTCGAAAAAAGCTTTGGCATGGCGAGGGCCGGTCAGCGGTCGTTGTATATCTCGATGCACGGTGGCGGCGGGGCGCCGACCCGGGTGAATGACCAGCAGTGGCAAAACCAGATCCGCCTCTACGCGCCGAAGGAGGGGATCGTCGTCGCTCCGCGCGCGCCGACCGATACGTGGAATCTGTGGCACCAGGGGCACATCGATGATTTGTTCGACCGGCTGATCGCCAATTTTGTGCTTGGGCGTGGCGTCAGTCCGGACCGGATTTACCTCATGGGGTATTCGGCCGGGGGTGACGGCGTCTATCAGCTTGCGCCGCGCATGGCGGACCGGTTCGCTGCCGCGTCGATGATGGCGGGACACCCGAACGATGCCAGCCCGCTGGGCCTGCGCAATCTCCCGTTTATGATCTTTATGGGCGGCAACGACCGCGCCTACAAGCGTAACGAGGTCGCCGCAGAGTGGGGCAAAAAACTCGCCAAGCTGAAGCTGGCGGACGCCAAAGGCTACGAGCACAAGGTCACCATCTACAAGGGGATGGGACACTGGATGAACAGGAAGGACGCCGAGGCGCTGCCGTGGATGGCGAAACGGACCCGAAACCCGTGGCCTCAAAAAATCGTCTGGCACCAGAGTAACCGCACCCATGATCGCTTCTATTGGCTCGCCGTGCCGGCAAACACCGCAAAAGGTGGACAATCGGTAACCGCTGAAGTCACCGGCCAATCCATCGCGGTAGAGGTCGCCGACAAGGTGGTGCCCCACCTCATCCTGCGCCTCAGCGACGAACTGCTGGATCTGGACCGACCGGTGACCGTGACGGTCAATGGCAGGGAGGTATTCAAGGGAACCGTGGAACGGAGCGCGCAGGCGATCTGGGAATCACTCCGTCAACGACTCGACCCCGAATCAATCTCCACCGGAGTGCTGCACCTGAAATTTTAGATCACGAACGACGATGGAAATGAATAGGATGCCGCGAAAGTATGTCTGCCGCCGGGTGCCGGGCCCGGTTGCCATCGACGGGTCGCTGCGCGATCCCGCCTGGGCGGACATCCCGTGGACCGACGACTTTGTCGATATCACCGGGGATGAGTCGATGCGTCCTCACTTCCGCACCCGCGTCAAGATGGCATGGGACGACGCCTATTTTTACGTCGCGGCGGAAATGGAGGAACCCCATGTGTGGGGGACCATCACGGAGAAGAATGCCGTGATTTTTCACGACAATGATTTTGAGGTCTTTATCGACCCGGACGGCGACGGCTTGAACTACTACGAGTTCGAAATCAATGCGCTCGGGACGATCTGGGAACTCAGCCTGCCGATGCCTTACGGCGACGGCGGGGTGCCCGTCCTCGGATGTAATCTCGCGGGGTTAAAAAGTGCGGTGCATGTGCGGGGGACACTGAACGACCCGACGGATCAAGACGACGGCTGGTCGGTGGAAGTCGCCTTTCCCTGGAAGGAGCTGGCTAGGTATAACTCTGGGCGGTCGACGCCACCGCGGCCAGGTGACGTCTGGAAAGTGAATTTCTCCCGCGTTCAATGGCCCCATGAGGTGGTGGACGGCAACTACGTGCGCATCCCGCCGCACGGCACCCCCTTGGCCGAGAGCCTGAACCCGGAAGAACAGGAGCACCCGGAGGATAACTGGGTCTGGAGCCCACAGCGGACGGTCAACATGCACCTGCCACTGCGCTGGGGCGAGGTCGAGTTCCGCGAGTGACCCATTTGGCAGGGTGGAACTCATTCACCGGCTGATTGTTCGGACTGAATACTGCCCGTAGGTGCTCCCTTGAGCCGCTGACACGGTGAGCAGGATACGGGAGGTGTTCGTCAGTTGTGGCGTAGCCGCCTACGGGTGGACCCGTCATGATTCCATTACGGCCTCCTCGGTTTTAAGTATTGGTTGGAACGGGGGTGTTTCCCAAGTTGAATCCCTGCCTGAAATAGCTGAATACTCACTACCGCACTATGAAAAATCGTTGGCTCATCGCGGCATCTGCCGTAGGAATTCATGTTTCGATCGGTTCTGTTTACGCCTACAGCGCCTGGAAAATGCCCTTGGAAAACACCTTGGGCTGGTCGGCGACGAATACCTCGATCGCCTTTAGTATTGCCATCTTTTTCCTGGGGATTTCCGCCGCTTTTCTGGGTCGGTTGATTGAAAAAAAGGGCCCGTCGATGGGAGGGTTGTTATCAGCAGCCTTTTTTTCGACGGGTCTTCTCGGCTCCGGCCTCGCGGTCTGGCTTGAGAGTCTGCCGCTGTTTTATCTCTTTTTTGGGGTGATCAGCGGAATCGGCCTGGGATTGGGTTACATTGCGCCGGTCTCCACCCTGGTGAAATGGTTCCCTGACCGGCGCGGGCTGGCGACGGGACTTGCCATTATGGGCTTTGGCTTTGGCGGGCTGATTTGTGCCAACTTGATTGATTGGTTTGTGCCGCCACGTGACGAGATCGTCCTGCCAGCCGAAGTGAAAGCCTATGATTTTCTTCAGATTCAAGAGGGCGACCCAAGTAAGGCGGATGACATCATCGCCGGGGTTCCTGCACTCGCGGACTACAAGGAGCAGACCTCCCGGGCGGCCGCGCTGTTCCGGGACGAGCAGACGGGCACCGCTGAGTATAAGCGGCTCGCACAGGTCGGGGGCGACTACAAGACCGCTGTGGTCTACGACAAAAAATCCATCGCCACCGCCTTTGTTTTTCTCGGGCTGATCTACCTCTGCATCATGCTGCCCAGCGCACTCTATATCACGCCGCCGCCCAACGATTACGCGGAGAAATTTGCGCTCGACCAAGCGGCCAATGGCGCGAAGTCGGGTAAGGCGGCGAAGAAGCTGGCCAAGATGAAACACAACCAACCCGCCGGCGAAATGACGGCGATGCAAGCCATTCGCACCCCCGGCTTCTACGGCCTCTGGCTGATGCTCTTCATCAACGTCTCCTGCGGCATCGCCGTGATCGGAACCGCTAAGAAAATGGGCTACGAAATGGTGCGCCTCGATATTGTCATGGCCAGCTATCTGGTGATGGGGATCTCCCTGTTCAATGGCCTTGGCCGTATCCTGTGGGCGTCATTTTCCGACTTCATTGGTCGCGCCAATACCTACATCGCCTTTTTTGTCATCCAGATCATTGCCTTCCCCTTGTTAGCCAACCTGACCACCATGCCGTGGGCATTCATGGCGGTGACCTTTGTCATCCTCACCTGCTACGGCGGCGGCTTCGCCAGCATTCCGGCCTATATCAGCGACCTCTTTGGTCTGAAGGAAATGCCGACCATTCACGGCTTCATCCTCACGGCTTGGTCGCTGGCCGGAGTGGTGGGCCCGATGATCAACGCTTACGTCTACGAGAAGACGCACAGTTACCAGCAGAGCCTTTACATCTTTGGCGGTGCCTTTGTGATCGCCCTGATCATCGCCGTGCTCATGCACCTGGAGATCAAGCGCATGCGCCGCCACTACAGCAGCCTTGAGGTTGAAAAAGGCCGCGACCACGTACACGGGGTTTAGGTCCCGGATAGGGAGCGTGGACAACGCACGAATTCATTCCTGCCCGACGGCCTGTCCGCCGTAGCTTTAGCGTAGGAGGAAGGAGGAGGGCTGCAAACCAGCATAGCTGAGTGGGCGAGGCAGTCCTGTCCACTGCGGAGGATATGTGAAGTGGCTTCCCTTGGGTTGCTACTTCATTTTTCAACCGCGAAAAAAGACGAAATGCGCGAAAGAAGACTTCCTCCTCCGCCAGTAGGCTAAGGTGTGCAGGGCCTTTGGTATTTGGAGTTTAAAACTTAAAACTTTCAACAAACCGGACACTGGTTGATTTGTTGGAAGAAGTCGTTGCCTTTGTCATCGATGAGGATGAAGGCAGGGAAGTTCTCGACCTGGATTTTCCAAATCGCCTCCATCCCGAGCTCGGGGTATTCGAGGACTTCGAGTTTTTTGATATGGTCGGTGGCAAGCAGCGCGGCGGGGCCGCCGGCGCTGCCGAGGTAGAACCCACCATGCTTTTTACAGGCGTCGGTGACTTGTTGGGACCGGTTGCCTTTGGCCAGCATGACCAGCGAGCCGCCGTGGCTTTGGAAAAGGTCGACGTAGCCGTCCATCCGGCCGGCGGTGGTGGGGCCGAACGAGCCCGACGCATAGCCTTCGGGGGTTTTGGCGGGGCCGGCGTAGTAGATTGGGTGGTCTTTGAGATACTGCGGCAGGTCGCCCTCCTTTTCGAGCCGCTCCTTGAGTTTGGCATGGGCGATATCGCGTCCCACGATGATGGTGCCGGTGAGGGCGACGGCGGTGGTGACGGGGTACTTGCTCAGGGTTTCCCGGACCTTGTCCATACCTTCATCGAGGTTGATGGGGACGCCGCTGAACTTCCAGTCCTTGTACTTCTCCGGGATGAACTGCCCTGGGCTGGTTTCGAGTTTTTCCAGGAAGATGCCGTCCTTGGTGATCTTCGCCTTGGCTTGCCGGTCGGCCGAGCAGGAGACGCCGATGCCAACCGGGCACGACGCGCCGTGGCGGGGTAGCCGGATGACGCGGACGTCGAGCGCGAAGTACTTGCCGCCGAACTGGGCACCGATACCAATCGCGCGCGCCGCAGCGAGCAGTTCCTGCTCGAGTGCGAGGTCGCGAAATGCCTGGCCGTGGGCGTTACCCTCGGTCGGGAGCTCGTCGTAGTAGCGGGTCGATGCCATTTTGACCGTTTTCAAACAGGTTTCCGCAGAGGTGCCGCCGATGACGAGGGCGAGGTGGTAGGGCGGGCAGGCGGAGGTGCCGAGCGTTTTCATTTTCTCGACACAGAACTCCTTGAGTCGGGCCGGGTTGAGCAACGCCTTGGTTTCCT
Source organism: Akkermansiaceae bacterium (assembly GCA_029287105.1). GTDB lineage: Bacteria > Verrucomicrobiota > Verrucomicrobiia > Verrucomicrobiales > Akkermansiaceae > Oceaniferula. The sequence goes on from JARFRT010000183.1 coordinate 7,671, forward strand.
GGTAAAGGAAGGTTTTATTCGCCGAGCCGCCACCCTTGGAAATGAAGAGGAACTTGTAGGCGTCGCCCTGGGTGGCGTAGAGATCGATCTGGGCGGGCAGGTTGGTCTTGGTGTTGACCTCCTCATACATGCTCAGCGGGGCGGTCTGCGAGTAACGCAGGTTTTCCTCAGTGTAGGTC
>JARFRT010000199.1 GCA_029287105.1 Akkermansiaceae bacterium
GAATTTATGTGATTGTCCTTGATGTCAAGGTGCCACAGTCCGTGCGCATGAATACGGAGCTCGCGGTCCGCCGTGGCACTGGGATCATTGGTCGTTTAACGGTTTCCAACATTGCCGAGGGTAATGTGTTTGCCGATCCGCTTCCCGGGACATTCCCGAGTGGCAGGATTGATGTGGAGGTCGGTGATGAACTGATTATCCCACCACTATAGAACTGTGCATCGAGAATCGGGCGCCGCATGTCCGCGGAATGACTGCCTGGCCGCAATTTACCGGTGCCGCGTTGCCTGCGTCTCATCGAAGCGCGGTTCGACCAGGGTTTTTACGCCTCGCATCCGCGCAAATTACCCTCGCACCCAACTCGATAGACTCCTTTGAAAAAAACAAGAAACCACGTCAAGTAGAACACATTATGATTAACCAGACTAGAATGCCAATATGCGCGGCAGTTGTTTGTTTGCCCTTGCTCATCGTGCCGCAGCCTAGCGCGGCGGGCGAGAAAGTGCCCGACCCACCTGTGGTAACCGTGTTAAAGGACCCTGTGGCGAACGACAGCGGTTACCTGACGTTTTTTCTGGATAACGACCTCTTTGGCGGGACTGATTCGAATTACACGAATGGGGTGCGTGTTTCCTATATCACCGAAGGCAAACCGATCATTGATATCCCGTTTATCCAGAAAAACCTGCATCGTTTTAGTGGTGATGAGGAAAGCTCCTCGTGGTTGCAAAAAATATGGGGTTTCAAAAATCCGGACGGGGTTGAGTATGCCTATGGCTTTGCTTTGACCCAGTTGATGTACACGCCTGAGACGCGCACGGCCCTCACTCCGCCGCCAGGTGAGCACCCCTATGCCGGTTGGCTGGGCCTCGGGTTTTCGCTTCATGCACGGAATACACAGGCGCTGAACTCGGTGGAAATTTCCTTTGGTGTCGTCGGCCCTAATTCTTACGCCCAAGAGAGTCAGGACTTCATTCACGACCTCCGGAATTTTGAAAAATTCAAAGGCTGGGACAGTCAGATCCCGCAGGAATTCACGGTTAATATCGATTTTAACCAACGCCGCCGCTGGAGGGTACTGGATGACCTCAATCTTCCCTTGAATCTGGAAGTGGACGGGTTTCACGAAACGGGGTACGCACTTGGAAACTACCTCACTGCTGCACACGTCGGTTGTATGGTGCGCGCCGGATGGAACCTGCCGCTGGAGTTCTCTGATCCAAGACTAACAACCAGTGCGCACACCCAGAAACTCTACACCGACGGGAGCGTCAGCAACAATGCCTGGTCGATCTACGCGCTCGCGGGTGCCCGCGCCGGTGGTATCCTCCATGACATCACTATCGACGGTCCTCTTTTCCGGAGCTTTGATACCGGAGTGGAGAGAGATCCTTGGGTAGGTGAGCTTTATGCCGGCTTTGGTGTGCGCTACAACGATTGGGAATACGGCTACGTCCACACGTATCGGAGTAAGCGCTTCAAGACTCAAAAGAAGGACCAATCGTTTGGATCCATCGCTATCAGGAAACGGTTCTAACATGATAGAGGCATGCATAAAATTTCCTTCATAGGGTTTTTGTCGGTAGCCGTGACTTTGGGTGCCCTACCCACACGCGCGGCAAAACATAGCTACACCGTGGGCGGAACCACCTACCACCGGCCGGCGCTGCTGGAGACCGCCGACCTGACGGGTTTTAAAAAACTGTCCGAGGCGCGGCAGCGGCTTATCACCGCAGCTCTGGAGACGGCGCGCAAGAATCGCTGGCTGAAATATAAATTCGGAGGATCCAGCCCGTCCGCCGGCGGGTTCGATTGTTCCGGTGCCATGTACTACGTTTTGCGCAGCTCCGGCTACAGGCCACCGCGCACGTCTGCCCAGCAATACGGATGGCTGCGCGACGCCCGGAAAATCACCAAAGTCGCCGGACGTCCGCAGTCGCCGGACGATCGAGCATTCAAGAAACTGACTCCTGGCGATATGGTTTTCTGGAGTGGCACCTACGTCCCGACCGATGGGCGCGTGGTGAAGGTCACCCATGTGTCACTTTATCTTGGGCAGGAAAAGGACGGGAGGCACGTCATGATTGGTGCGTCCAAGGGTCGCAGCTACCGGGGAAAAAGGGGTGATGGCTATGGCGTCTATGATTTTCGCCTGCCGAGCAAAGGCAGCAAGGCACGGGTCGTCGGTTTTGGTCCACCGCCGGGACTTTGATCCGATTGCCCGATTATTCCGGCAAACGGACTTTCGTTCAACACCCGCTCAACTCTCGCTATGGGTGTGGATTCACTTGGATACTTATTGAATCGTATTCCCGGGCTGCGCCACCTTGCCCCGCCGGTTGATCGGGGAAAACAACGTGGGCTGTGGTGTAGGGGCCACCATTGGCGGGCGCGATCCTTACCTTTACCCAGTAGCGCTCGGCGGGGTCATCCGTTTCATCACTCAAGGATATGCCTGAACCGATACGGCCGATCAGGGTGGCGGGATTACCGTCCACAGTGACCGTAGTGACGTTGATGGCGCTTCCATTTCCTTGGGTGAGATTGGGAACCCCGGGGCTGACTCCCGTGGTGGCAAGCTCGATGTAGAGGGTGTCAAAATTGCCGGTAGGCTCATCGCTATATCCACCGCCGAGGGCGGCATCCTTGGCGACGCAGGCATTGTAAGCCGCGAGAGCTTGACCTGTTAGGCTGCCGATGTCGAGTGGTGATTGTTCATTGGCATCCACGCTGGTGTCGTAGAACTCGAGAACAGGTGAATCGAGCGGATCGTCAGGATCACCTTGAATCACCAGTTTGTAATCAGGGGAATCATCCAGAATAATGGCGCGCCCTATAGAGCCACCGTTGCTTTCTACGATCACGCAGCGGTCGGCGGTGTCCGTTCCCGTCAAAATGGGGACAATGCTCGTGGATGCGACATCCTGCGCCGCAAGATTGGGAACGGCGGATTCATCGACCCCGCTGAGCTCAAGAATGGTGGAGAAAAGATCAGCACAGTGAACCAGCTTATCCGTGCTGCCGCCGGCTGCCACAGTGACGGCGGGGCCTTTCACGATCATGGGAACGTGCGTGCCACCATTAAACAGTGAGCCCTTGGCATGGCCGTCACCATAGGGTGCCTGGACCACGGCCCCGGGCGTTCCGTTGTCGCCGATGATGATGATGTTTGTCTGCGCCGGATCGATGGATTCGAGCAGCCTGCCGATTTCCGTATCGAGCGCTTCTAACATATTTCGATACTGATGAGAAGACGTGGACTCACTCGTTCCGATCGTTGAGTAGCCTCCTGTGGGGGCGAGTTCAGCGGGTGGATCGTGGAACGGGTCATGAGGGGCATTGAAGGCGACCCAGGTAAACCAGGGTGTTCCACTAACAGCACGTGCATCGATAAATGTCTTGGCCTCGTTGACCTGATCGGTGGTTGTGTAAGTGGTTGAGGTGGCTGAAGTGCCGTTGCTGTTTTTATCCCACCTGGTGTAGTTCGCGACGCCACCGCCGGTGATGCCGTAGAACTCGGGCCACCCACCGCGCGTGCTGTATCCGGTATCGTTGCCCCCCAGGTGCCATTTGCCGACGGAGAGCATTGCGTGAGGGGCATTCATGGTGGTTAAAATCTCGGGCAAGGTCATTTCGGCGGTGGAAAAATTTCCGGAATCTTCCGGTGTCCCCACGCCATGCTGGTAGGGTTGGCGACCTGTCATGATGGTAGCCCGCGTCGGTGAGCATGTCGGTTGTGTGTAGGCGCGGGTAAAACTTAATCCCTGGCTTGCCAGCGTGGCGAGGTGGGGCATGTTGGCTAACAGCGCATCGGGCGTGTTGTTGTATAACGGATTGGCATCCTGCCCCCAGTCGTCGACAATCATTAACAGGGTATTGGCATGGATGGTATACGTTCCTGTTAGTACTCCGGAGGCGACTGTGGCTGCCACGGCATAGTCGCCCGGTGCGAGACCGTAGATGACGTGGTCAAAACTTAGTTCTTGCTGGGCAGGTCGGGAAACGGACCCCGGATCCACGGCGATACCATTAAATGTTAGGGAAGTCGGAAGCTCGTTGAGGTCAGCTGGCGCCGCACTGTCACCGGAAATCGTGACAGTGAGCCCGGCAGGATCACGCGGGAGCGTGGGGGTGAACGCCTGCCTAACAGGGCGTGCGTAATTAAAGATACGGATTTGATCAAATTGGGGTCCATGGCCGGTGGCATAGGTTGCTGGGTCGCCGGTTTTGGGATCACTCCGCATGGCACCCGCACCGTGGGCGTTGGTTGTCGGGAGAAAGGTCGTCTGGTCGATGGCGAGCGCCCTGCCAAAGGCGATATAGATTCCCCACTTAAAAAGATCATCCCCGAGCGAAGTGCTGGTCCAGAACCATGACTCCGTTTCCGTGATCTGAAAAACCGGATCAATGGCCGCCGTTTGGTTTGCCACGATCGCGGCATCGGGAGCGCGTGTGTAGTCGACGATGGTATGCAACTGCTTGGCATCGGGCAGTCGCCAGTCGTTGTATCCCGCGTGTGCAAGCCCCTCGGCCCAAGCGAGCGCCTCTGGCCAGTCGAGAGTTCCGTCGCCCTGGCTTCCGGCGGACGGGTAGGCGCCGCTGTCGTTTTGCAACCACATGAGCCCGGTAGCCAGATCCGTGATGGTGCCGTCACCATTGTCGATGAAGTTGTTTTGTCCATAGGTGCTGCTGCCACGGACGCAGCGTACGTAGGCGGTTCCCGTCGGGCCGCTGAGAAGGCCATTCGGGTAGCCTTTGATCCGGCCATCGACGAAGTTGAAGCCGAACGTGGCGGAGTCGTCATTGATGGTGCGTCCGACGTAGTCGTTGGATGACCAGTATTGTCCGTCGATATCACGCTTGGTGCTGCTGGCGCTGGCAGGGACAAAGGTGGTGGTGGCCAGAGGGTCGTAGACGGTGAAATAGGTGGTGTCGATGTAAGGCAGATCGATTTCCGGCCGGCTGCTTCCATTGAAGTCGGCGAGCGAGAGAAGTTCCTTGATGGTGGGGAGCCGCCAGTCGCTTTCGCCAGCGAGCACCAGGGCGTCGGCGTAGGTCTGCGCTTCGGTCCGCGAGTAGAAGGCGTCGGGCGGTGTTTGTTGCCAGATGAGTCCGGTGTTGTTGTCGGTGACAGTGCCATCGCTGTTGTCGGTGTAGCTCGCGGCATTTTGCACGTATTCGGCGTCCTGTCCGAAGTAGGCTTCCCCTGAGGCCGGTGCGGGGTCGATTTCGGTGCCGGCATCATCGTAATAAACCGTCTGGTTGGTATCTACGGGGATAGAGTTGGAAGTTTGATACACCACGCGGAAAAACCGCCTGGTGATGCTGGTGATGGTTTCCACGTGAGGTGATACGGTTGTTCCGGTGACCGACCAGTCATCGGCTAATATGTCACTGGCATAGAGCGTGCCGCTCCCTTGCCAGGAAACCGATGCCGTGGTCCCGCTGACATCGACCACTGGCGGGGGTAGTTCGTAGGATATTGCCTGTTTGGGAGCAAAAAGGATCGCGAGGCCGAGGACGGCGGTGCTGAGTCGTGGGAGTTGGGGTATCGTTGGCATCACTTGTGGCGGGGAGATGTTTCTTGAGCTTGCAAGAGTAAACACGGGATGCGGAGGGATGTATCGCACAAAAATGTTAAGATATCGTAAAGAAGGGACCCGATGACGATCTAACAGTAAATCATGTCCTCTGCAGGGCTGTCACAATTGGCACTGAGCGCCCTGGATCACACCGCGAGCGGCGAGCTCACGGTCGAGGTGGTTTTGCACGGCGGCTTTGGCCAAACCCCAGTCGGGCGCAACGAGGAACTCCTTGTCGGCGACGCCGAAGAGTCGTTGGACAACGATGTCGGGGCGGAGTCGTGGAAGGAAATCGGCGAGGAAATCGGTGTAGCCGGGGAGGTCAAAAACGGGAAAAGGCTTTTTCCGGTACTTGGCGCCCAGAATGGACCCTTTGACGATGTGAAGGTGGTGTAGTTTGATAAAACCGATCGCCGGGTGGCGGTTGATCTCGTCGGCGTAGGCCAGCATTTGGTCGCGCGTTTCCCAGGGGAAGCCGAAAATGACATGCACACAGACGTGTAGCGGCGTCTCACTCAGTGAGTCGAGCAGTCGGACAAGTTCGCTGTGGGTGCAGCCACGGTTGATTTTGACCAGGGTGGCTTCATGGATCGACTCCATGCCGAGTTCGAGGTCAACTTCGAGGCGCTCGGTGTAACTCTCGAGCAGGGCGATTTTCCCGGGATCCAGACAGTCCGGCCGCGTACCGACGGCGAGTCCTACCGTATCCTCCGGACAGGTGGCGAGAGCCTCGTCGTAGACTGAGCGTAGTCGTTCTAACGGAGCGTAGGTGTTTGTGTTAGGCTGGAAATAGACGATGAATTTTTCCGCGCCAAAACGTCCCTGTGCCCGGGCCATACTGGCGAGAAGTTGCCCCTGGATGCTGTCGAGCGAGCGTGTGAGTGAGGGCGTAAACGAGTCGACGTTGCAGTAGGCGCAACCCCCGTACCCCTTGGAGCCATCACGATTGGGACAAGTGAAGCCTGCATCCGCGATGACCTTGTAGAC